>NZ_AUNI01000010.1 GCF_000447795.1 Bacteriovorax sp. Seq25_V
TATCAGAAATCCTTGCTTAATTTATATTCTATAACCGACCTATAGATGGGTCGGTTTTTGAGTAAAAAATACAAAAATTTTGGGCCATGTGTAAAAAAAATAAAAAAAAATTTGACATAAGGCCCAAAAAAAAATAAAACCCAGTTTCAATATAGATTTTAATTATATTAGGAAGTTTAATGAAAGCATCTAAATTAAGAATTAAGCTAAGAGCTTACGACTACAAATTGCTAGATAATTCAGTTAATGAAATTGTTCAGACTGCTAAAGAAACAGGTGCAAGAGTTGCAGGACCTATTCCTTTACCAACTGAAATTAACAAGTTCACAGTTTTAAGATCTCCTCACAAAGATAAAAAATCACGTGAGCAGTTTGAAATGAGAACTCACAAGAGATTAATTGATATTATTGATCCAACTCAACAAACTGTAGATAGTCTAATGAAATTAGATTTATCAGCTGGTGTTGACGTAGAGATTAAGTACTAGTATAAAGCATAGACAATTTATTATTAACCATGCATGCATCTCTTAGATTAGAGTGATGCTGTGGAGGCAAAATGACAGAAGAAACAAAGGCTGTTGAGACAGCTAATTCAAACTCAGTTTCTCTTGATTCATTCTTCGGTGTTAAAGCGGGGATGACAAGAATCTTTGACGAAGCAGGGAACCACGTACCTGTTACAGTTATTAAACTTATTCCAAATCACATAACGCAAGTTAAGACATCTGACAAAGATGGTTATGAGGCATACCAAGTTGGTTACTATGAGAAAAAAGAAGCTCTAGTAGTTAAGCCAACTAAAGGTCACCTTGCAAAAGCTAACGTAGAAAACAATTATGTAAAATTTGCTGAAATTCGTCTTGATTCAGTAGATGCTTCTAAGCTTGGTAGTCAAGTATCAGTAGATACTTTCACAGCTGACTCTTATGTAGACATTACTGGTACTACTAAAGGTAAAGGTTTCCAAGGTGTTATGAAAAGACATAACTTCCAAGGGGGTCCAGGTGCTCACGGTTCAAAGTTCCACAGAACAACAGGTTCTATTGGTAACAGAGCTACTCCAGGTAGAGTTTGGAAAAACAAGAAAATGCCAGGACACATGGGTTGTGACAAGCAAACTATCCAAAATATTAAGGTAGTAGAAGTAAATACAGAGAAAGGATACATGCTAGTTAAAGGTAGTATTCCTGGATCTAAAAATGGCTTTGTTAAAGTATCTAAAGCCCTAAAGAAATAGTTATTTAATGTGAGGAAAACGATATGACCGATATCACAGTATTAAACACAAAATTTGAAGATGCAGGAAAGATAAGCACAGAAGTTAATCTTGCTGCTGATATTGTAAATGTACCAGTAGTACATCAAGTTGTTAAAGCGATCCTAGCTTCAAGAAGACAAGGAACTGCTAAAACAAAAACTAGAGCTTTTGTAAGTGGTGGTGGTAAAAAACCATTCAAGCAAAAAGGTACTGGTAACGCAAGACAAGGTTCTAATAGATCAGGTCTAATGGTTGGTGGGGCAACAGTATTTGGTCCAACTCCAAGAGATTATACACAAAAAGTTAATAAGAAAATGGCACTAGTTGCTATTCAGTCAGTATTAGCTGACAAGCTTCAGGCTGGAAAGTTAACTGTTGTTGATAAATTAGAATCAAACGGAAAAACAAAAGAAATGTTCGCACTTCTTAACGGTAAAGGATTACTTCCTGCACTAGTGGTTACAGAAGATAAGAATTCAAATGCTTTAAGAGCTGTAAAAAATCTTCAGTGGGGGAAAGGTCTTGCTGTAGAAGGTTTCTCAGTATATGAAGCTGTTAAGTTTGAAAATCTTGTAATTGAGAAGAGCGCTTTAGAAACTCTATTAGGCAAGTTGGTGTAGTCATGGCAAGTTTAGAAAATGTAATCAGAAAACCACTAATTACAGAAAAGTCATCTGTTATTACTGAAAAGGAAAACAGATACGGATTTGTAGTTGAATTGAAAGCTAATAAAAATCAAATCAAAAGTGCTGTTGAAAAGCTTTATGATGTAAAAGTTTTAAATGTAAAAACAAACATCACTCCAGGTAAAGTAAAAAGAGCTGGAAATAAAACAAAGAAAACAAGCAAGATTAAAAAAGCATATGTTCAATTAGCTGAAGGTCAGAAAATTGAATTTTTTAAAGGCGTTTAATTAGCTAAACCAAAAGAGGATTAAGATGGGTATTAGAAAGTTTAAACCAACAACTCCTTCGTTAAGACGTATGCAAGTTGTAAATTCTGACGAGCTTACAAAAGGTGTTGGACCAGTAAAAAGATTAACTACATCAAAAACTGTAATTGATGGTAGAAATAATAGCGGACGTATCACTGTTAGACACAGAGGTGGCGGAGTTAAGAGAAGATACAGACTAATTGATTTCAAAAGAAATAAATTAGAAGTTCCTGCAACTGTACAGGCGATCTCTTACGATCCAAACAGAACATGTAATATTGCTCTAATTGCTTATGCAGATGGTGAGAAATCTTACATTCTTGCTCCACTTGGACTACAAGTTGGTGACAAAGTTGTTTCTTCAGCAAAAGCCGATATTAAAGTTGGTAATGCTAAGAAGATTAAAGATATTCCAGTTGGTACATTAGTTCACAATGTTGAAATGTATCCAGGTGCTGGTGGACAGCTTGCAAGATCTGCAGGTTCTTATGTTCAAATCATGGCAAAAGAAGAAAAATTTGCTCTTTTAAGAATGCCATCTGGAGAACTAAGAAAAGTAGAAGTTGAATGTACAGCTACTATTGGACAAGTTGGAAATCTTGACCACGAGAAAAGAAACATTGGTAAGGCCGGAAGAAAAAGAAAAATGGGCTTTAGACCAACTGTTCGTGGTGTTGTTATGAACCCTGTTGATCACCCACATGGTGGTGGTGAAGGTAGAACTTCTGGTGGTAGACACCCAGTATCTCCTTGGGGAACACCAACTAAGGGATATAAAACAAGAAGCAATAAGAGAACTGATAAGTTTATTGTTAAGAGAAGAAAGTAATTAATTAGGAGATAAATATGGCCCGTTCGCTTAAAAAAGGTCCATTTGTAGATGTAAGCCTTATGAAGAAAGTTTTAGCAAGTCAAGATGAGAATGCTAAAGGAAACAAAGTTATCAAGACATGGTCAAGAAGATCAACTATTGTTCCAGAATTTATTGGTCTTACTTTTGCTGTACACAATGGTAAAAAGTTTATTCCAGTTTATGTTACAGATAACATGATTGGACATAAGTTAGGGGAGTTTGCATTAACGAGAACATTTAATGGTCACGGTGCAGACAAAAAAGGTAAAAAGTAATTTTTTAGAGTTTTATAAGGAGAGGCTATATGGCCATAGTTGTAAAAAATAGTAGAGTAGGTATTGCGCCAAGAAAAGTTAGACAGGTCTGTGATTTAATCAGAAACCGTAAAGCTTCTGAAGCTCTAAAGATCCTTAGATTTTGTGAGAAGAAAGAAATTTCGCTTGTTTTGGCAAAGTTAATTAATAGTGGTTTAGCGATTGCTTCTGATTCAGAGAAGTATGACCTTGATAACTTAGTGATTGGTACAGTTTACGCAAGTGAAGGACCAACTCTTAAGAGAATCCAGCCAAGAGCGCAAGGTAGAGCATACAGAATTAGAAAAAGAACAAGTCACATTACTGTTGAACTTAAAGAAGCATAGGAATTTAAAATGGGACAAAAAGTACATCCATACGGTTTTAGATTAGGTTACATTAAGTCATGGCATTCAAATTGGTATGCTAGTGATAGAGATTATTCACAAACTCTTCATGAAGATTTAGCGATTAGAAAATATATCGAAGAAAACATGAAGAATGCATCTGTAGCTAACATTGAGCTATCAAGAACTTCAGATCAAGTTAAGGTTACTGTTTATACAGCTAAGCCTGGTATCGCGATCGGTAAGAAGGGTGCAGGAATTGAAAAAATCAGAAATGACCTAAAGGCGCTAACTAGAGGAACTTTAATCTTCAACATTGCTGAAGTTAAGAGACCAGATGCAGACGCGAAACTTATCGCAGAAAACATCGCTTCTCAGTTAGAGAAACGTGTTGCTTTTAGAAGAGCAATGAAAAAAGTTATGCAATCAGCATTTAGAGCTGGTGTAAAAGGTATCAGAGTAAGAACTGCTGGTCGTCTTGGTGGTGCAGAGATGGCAAGAAGTGAAGGTTACACTGAGAGAAAGGTACCTCTTCACACTCTAAGAGCAGATATAGATTACAACACAGCTGAGGCTCATACAACATTTGGTGTTATCGGTGTTAAAGTATGGGTTTACAAGGGTGAGATCTATAAATAAGAATTTTTGAATATATAATTTATTGAGGTAAACATGTTAAGTCCAAAAAGAGTAAAGTGGCGTAAACATCAGAAAGGTAGAATGACTGGTAAAGCCAACCGTGGAAATACTATAACGTTTGGTGATTTTGCTATACAAGCACTATCTTGTGGGTATATAACGAACCGTCAAATTGAAGCAGCTCGTATCGCCATGACAAGAAAGATTAAAAGAGGTGGTAACGTATGGATCAAAATCTTCCCAGATAAGGTTCTTACGAAGAAGCCTGCTGAAGTTAGGATGGGGAAAGGTAAAGGTTCTCCAGATAAGTGGGTAGCTGTTGTTAAGCCAGGAAGAGTAATGTTTGAAATTAAGCATACTGATGCAGACCTAAGTAAAGATGCACTTAAGCTTGCTATGTATAAACTTCCTGTGAGAACAAGAATTATTAGTAGAGAAGCTCAAGAGTTATAGGAAAGAGGGAATTATGCAAAAGCTAGAGTTCAAAGATATTAAAGGTTGGAGCGCGAAAGAGATTGATGCAAAAGTTTCTGAAATCAGAAAAGCAATGTTTGATCTTCGTATGCAAAAGACTACAAGTGGAATTGAAAAACCACATCACTTAAAAGTGGCAAAGAAAAATATAGCGAAGCTTTTAACAGCTAAGGCTAAGGGTGAATAATTATGAGTACTATTGATCATAAAGCGTTTAAAAGAAAGTTAGATGGTGTTGTTGTTTCTGTTAAAAACGAAAAAACTGTAGTGGTAAATGTTGCAAGACGTTTTAAGCATGATGTTTACAGTAAATTCGTTACAAAAACAAAGAAATACCACGCTCACGATGAAAGCGGTTTAGCAAAGCTTGGAGATACAGTAACTATTATTGAATCTAAGCCATATTCTAAACTTAAGAAGTGGGAACTATTTAAGGTAAATAATTAATTTGGCATTGGCCGATGTATACGGAGTAAATCATGATTCAGATGCAGACGAAGCTAGAAGTGGCAGATAACTCTGGAGCTAAAGAAGTTAAATGTATCAAGGTTCTTGGTGGTTCAAAAAGAATGAGCGCAGGACTTGGTGACATTATCGTAGTAGCTGTACAGCAAGCTCTTCCTGGTGGAAAGATTAAAAAAGGTGACGTTAAGAAAGCCGTTATCGTAAGAACTAAGTATCCTGTTAGGAGAGAAGATGGTTCTTATATTCAATTCGATAAAAACAGTGTTGTTATTCTAAATAATAATAGTGAGCCAGCTGGAACACGTATTTTTGGACCGGTTGCACGTGAGTTAAGAAGCAAAAACTTTACTAAGATTTGTTCTCTTGCTCCAGAAGTTCTTTAGGATAGACGAGGAATTATTATGCAAAAGTTGAAAGTTAGTGATCAAGTAGTGGTATTAGCAGGTAAAGACAAGGGTAAGACTGGCGAAGTTAAAAAAATTAACTTCAAAAAGAACGTTGTTTATGTTGCTGGTGTAAATGTATTAAAAAAAGCAGTGAAGCCAACTCAGGAAAACCCTGCAGGTGGAATCATGGATATGGAAGCTCCTCTTCATATTTCGAATGTTGCTGTTGTAAGCCCTAAAACTAAAAAGGCTACAAGAGTAAGAATCGAAGAAAAAGATGGTAAGAAAGTAAGAGTTGCTGTATCTTGCGGAACTGTTTTAGATAAATAAGGTTGGAGCGGATATGAGCAGACTAAATGATCTTTACAAGAATGAAGTAAAAAAACAAATGACTGAGAAATTTGGTTACAAAAATGTACATCAAGTTCCAAAGTTAGAAAAAATTGTTGTTAACTGTTGTACAAAAGAAGCTGTAACAAATTCAAAAATTGTTCAGTCTATTATGGATGACTTAGGTGCAATTACAGGTCAAAAGCCAGTTGTAGCTAAAGCAAAAAAATCAGTTGCAGGATTTAAGTTAAGAGAAGGAATGCCAATTGGTGCAAGTGTTACACTGAGAGGTGAGAAAATGTTCGAATTCCTTGATAGATTAGTAAACATTACTCTTCCAAGAGTTAGGGACTTTAGAGGGGTTTCTCCAAAAGGTTTCGACGGTAGAGGAAATTATACTCTAGGCCTTAAAGAACAAATTATCTTTCCAGAGATCAGTTATGATCAAATCGATAAGGTAAGAGGTTTAGGTATTTCTATCGTAACAACTGCTACTAATAATGAAGAAGGAAGAGAGCTACTAAATCTTTTTGGTATGCCTTTCAGTAAGTAATTAGAGGATAATATAATGGCTAGAAAAGCAAAAATTGTAAGTAATCTTAAGAGAAAAGCTCTTGCAGAGAAATACGGACCATTAAGAAAAGAATTAAAAGCTAAGATTGTGGACGAGAAACTTTCTGATGAAGAGAGATTTGAAGCAATGATTAAACTGCAAAAGTTGCCAAAAAACTCTGCATCAATTAGATATAGAAACAGATGTGGACTTACAGGTAGACCAAGAGCTGTATACAGAAAATTTGGTTTAGCGAGATCAACTTTTAGAGAATTAGCACTAAGAGGAATGATCCCTGGTGTAACGAAGTCCAGCTGGTAATTTGAGGAGTTAATTATATGATGACAGATCCAATAGCAGATATGCTAACAAGAATTAGAAATGCAAACAGTGCTGGACACGACAGAGTTGAGTTCCCAGCTTCAAAGCTTAAAGCTGCTGTATGTAAAGTAATGAAAGATGAAGGGTATATTAGATCTTTCAAAATTATTGCTAAGTCAACAAGTGATATTAAAATTAAAGTACTTCTAAAAGAAGATGCGATCATTGGACTTGAAAAAGTTTCAAAACCAGGGCTAAGACAATATAGAGGTTATAAAGATATCTCTCGTGTTATCAGTGGTTTAGGTACATCGATCCTATCAACTTCTCAAGGTGTTCTTTCGGATAGAGAGGCAAGAAAGAGAAAAGTTGGTGGTGAAGTAATTTGTAATGTGTGGTAGGAGATTACTATGTCACGTATAGGAAAAAATCCAGTAGTAGTACCAGAAAAGGTACAAGTAAATATTAGCAATTCTTTAGTTACTGTAAAAGGACCAAAGGGAGAGCTAACTTATAATCATCACCCAAAAGTTACTGTAAAGCTTGAAGGTTCAGAAATTGTAGTTGCTCCAGTGGATGAAACTAAAATTGCTAAATCTATGTGGGGAACAGCTAGAACACTAGTAAACAACATGGTTGTTGGTGTTACAGAAGGTTTCACGAAGGCATTAGAATTTAACGGAGTTGGTTACAAAGCAGCTGTTCAAGGGAATGTTTTAAACTTATCTCTTGGATATTCGCACCCAATTGAGTATACTCTGCCAGAAGGAATTTCTGCAAAAGTAGACAAGAACAGAATCGAAATTTCTGGTTCAAACAAAGAACTAGTTGGTTTCGCTGCTGCGAAAGTAAGGTCGTTTAGACCACCTGAGCCATATAAAGGTAAAGGTATTAAGTATGCTGATGAAACAATCATCAGAAAAGCTGGAAAATCATCTGGTAAAAAATAAATTTAATATAAGAGTAGCCTAGTAATGGGGCCTGGCAATCAGGCCCTTAGGGTGAAGGAGAGAAAATGATTAGAAAACCGTTGGGTAAGCTGAAAGATCAAAGTCAGACAAGACGCCTTAGAAGAAAATTATCAATCAGAAAAAAATTATCAGGAAACACAGAGAGACCAAGACTTTCAGTTTCTAGATCTAACAAGCACATTGCTGTACAAGTAATTGATGATAGCACGAATAAGACATTATTCAGTGTTCAAACATTTGGTAAAAATGCAGTAGACGCGAAATGTAATGTTGAAGGTGCTAAATTAGTTGGTGCTAAACTTGCTGAAGAGCTTAAGGGAAGAAAAATCGAAACAGCTGTATTCGATAGAAACGGTCTTAAGTATCACGGTATTATTGCAGCTCTAGTGACTTCTACTAGAGAGAATGGAATTCAAATTTAGAGGTTAATATGAGCGAAGAAACAAAAAACGTAGAAGTTAAAGCGGAAGCTAAGAAAGATAAGAAGCCATCTCAAGCTAGAAAAGCCCCAGCAAAGAAGAAAGCTGCAGCAGCAGTTGATGTTGAGCTAGAAGAGAGAGTAGTTGCTGTTAATAGAGTAGCTAAGGTTATGAAGGGTGGTAGAAGATTTTCTTTTTCTGCACTCATGATCGTTGGTGATAAAAAAGGTAGAGTTGGATACGGACTTGGTAAAGCAAAGGAAGTTCCAGAAGCTATCAGAAAAGCAACACAAGCTGCACAGAAATCAATGATTAATGTACAGATTGATGGTGGAACAATTCCTCACTCAGTAACAGGTGCTTTTGATGCTGGTAAGATTTTATTTAAACCAGCTGCTGAAGGTACTGGGGTTAAGGCTGCTGGTGCATGTCGTTCAATCCTTGAGCTTGCAGGTATTAAAGATGTTTTAACGAAATCTTTAAGAGGTAACAACCCACATAACGTTGTTAAAGCAACATTTGATGCATTAAAACAATTACGTTCAGTAGAACAAGTTGCAAATGCAAGAGGAAAAGACGCTAAAGGTCTTAGAATTAAAGGATAAGTCGAGGTTTATATGGCAAACAAGACAATTACAGTAAAGCTAAAGAGAAGTACAATTAAGTGTACAGAAAAACAAAAAGCTACAGTTAGAGGTCTAGGTTTAAGAAAGATGCACTCTTCAAGAACTCTAGAAAATACTTCTGCTGTTAGGGGAATGATTAAAAAAGTTATTCACCTTTTAGATATTCAAGAATAAGTGAGAGGCTAGATATGTTGACGTTAAATAACTTAAAGAGTCCAAAAGGCGCGCACAAGAACATTAAAAGAATTGGTCGTGGACAAGGTTCAGGACAAGGACAACAAGCTGGTAAAGGTCACAAAGGTCAGAAGGCTAGAGCTGGTGGTGGTGTAAGAACTGGTTTCGAAGGTAACAACCTTCCACTATATATGAGAATTCCAAAGAAAGGTTTCTCAAATTCACCATTTAAGGTATCATATGCAGAAGTTAGCCTTTCGGCGATCGAAGCAAAGTTTGATTCTGGTGAAGTTACTAGAGAACTTCTTGTTGAAAAAGGTCTTTTAAATGGTATTAACAAGAGAAAGCCAATTAAAGTTCTTGCTAACGGTGAATTAAAAACAGCTTTAACATTTGTTAATATTGATAAATTTACTAAATCTGCTGCTGAGGCCGTTGCTAAAGCTGGTGGAAAAATCGAGACTAAGTAAGAAAGGATCTCTGAATGTCAAATGCTCATGGAAAATTAGAAGAGCTTAAAAAGAAAGTACTATTTACTTTCTTATTATTGGTTGTATATAGATTGGTTGCGCAAATCCCTGTTCCAGGTGTAGATGCGCAAGCAATTCATTCTTATTTTGCGGACTCTGGTGGTGGAGGTCTTTTTGATCTTATTAACACATTCAGTGGTGGTGCTTTTAAGAGATTCTCAGTACTCGCTCTGGGGATCATGCCATATATTACAACTTCAATTATTTTTAGTCTTCTAGGGGAAGTAATTCCTCAGATTCAAGAGCTTCAAGAAGATTCAGAAGGTAATAAGAAAATTCAGAAATGGACACGCTATGCGACTGTAATCCTATGTTGTATTCAGGGTTACAGTATGGCTGCTGTTTTTGAGACTTTCGTGAGCCCAGGCGGCGCGAGAGTAATCCCTGATCCGGGTCTTTTGTTTAGGGCAACTACAATGATTACCCTAGCAGCTGGTACAATGTTTCTTCTTTGGTTAGGAGAGCGTGTAACTGAGCTTGGTCTTGAAAATGGTGTTTCGCTAATTATTTTTGCAGGTATTGCTGTAGAGTTACCATCAGAAATGATTCAAAAAATGACACTTTATAGATCAGGTGAAATGACAGGTATCTCATTGTTAACATTCTTTGCTGTTATCATTGCCTGTTTTTTTATTGTTGCTTTCGTTGAGAGAGCATTTAGGGCAATACCTGTACAATATGCCAAGAAAGTTGTTCACAACAGAGTGTATGGTGGAACGCAAACTCTGCCAATGAGAGTTGATACAGGTGGGGTAATGCCGCCAATCTTAGCTTCGTCGTTATTGGCAGCACCAGCAACTTTTGCAACTTTTATTCCGCAAAATAGTGTGTTTAGACCATATTTTGAGACGATTCAGCAATCGCTTTTTCCTGGTCAAATGCTGTTTAATATTCTTTTTGCTCTTCTGATTGTGTATATGACTTATTTCTATGCGCCAATCCAGTTTAAGACAAAGAAAATTGCAGAAATGTTACAAAAGAATAATGCTTTTATTCCTGGAATTAGACCAGGTGAGAAAACAAGAGAATATCTAGACGGACTTCTTGGTAGAATGTCTTTCTTTGGAGCTCTGTTTCTGTGTGTTATTTGTATAGTTCCAACAATCATCACAGGTTCTCAAACAAGATTTGGTGGAACTTCAATGCTGATCCTAGTAAGTGTGTCAGTTAGAGTTATGATGAATATTCAGTCTTTTATGTTTGCTGATAAATATGAGGCTTCATATAAATCAAAAGGTAAATATAACGGAAATAATAGAAGGTTTTAATGAGGCCACAGTTAATTTTAATTGGTGCCCCTGGTTCAGGGAAAGGTACTCAAGCAAAGAAGTTAATTTCTGAGTTTGGGTACAATCATGTTTCTACAGGAGATTTACTCCGTGCGGAAATTCAAAAAGGTTCAGATCTAGGTGAAAGAGTAAAGTCAATCCTAGATGCTGGAAATCTTGTAGATGATCAAACTGTTTTAGACTTACTAAATGCTAATTGTGATATTGCAAATAGTACTTATATATTTGATGGTTACCCTCGTAATCTTGAGCAGTCTAGGGCTCTTGACTCTGAGGTGCTAAAAGGTGCTTCTTCTAAAGCGATTTACTTTGACGTGGATTTAGAAATTCTTGTAGAAAGAATTGTAAATAGACGTGTAGCTATGAAGAGCGGTGAGATTTATAACTTGATTACGAGGCCGCCAAAAACTCCTGGTAAGTGTGATGTTTCTGGTGAAGACCTCGTTCATAGAAAAGATGATACAGAGGAAACGGTTAGAAACCGTATGAACGTATTCATTGAAAACGTTGAGCCTGTTCTTGCTTATTATGAGCAGTCAGGAAGACTATATAGAGTTAAAGCCTCTGAGTCATCAACAGAAGTTTTTGAGAAAATAAAGAATTTAATTACAAAATAATAATATTTTTTTTGCGAATGCTGTTGCCTTATGGCCCTGAGTCATATATATATGCACAGTTGCATAAAATTGGAAGTAAAATAATGACAAATCAGGATACGATTGAAGTAGAAGGTGAAGTAGCAGAGCTACTTCCAAATACAAAATTCCGTGTCAAATTACCTAATGGTCACTCAATTATTGCACATATTAGTGGAAAAATGAGAATGCATTTTATTAAGATTCTCCCGGGTGACAAAGTATTGGTTGAAATAAGTAAGTATGATCTGACGAAAGGAAGAATAACTTATAGAAGTAAAGGTCGCTAGCGCAAGAGGTTGTTATGAAAGTTAGAGCATCAGTTAAATCGATGTGTAAAGATTGTAAAGTAGTAAAAAGAAAAGGCGTACTTAGAGTTGTATGTAAAAACCCTAAGCACAAACAAAGACAAGGTTAATTTAAAAAAGGAGTGTAGCTATGGCGCGTATTCTTGGTGTTGATATTCCTCGAAATAAAGTTTTAAGAATTGCCCTTCAAAAAATCTATGGTGTAGGACCAAAGGTTGCTGAGGAAGTTCTTGCAACGACTAACATCGATGCAAACAAAAGTTCGAATGATTTATCAGAAGAAGAAGCAAATGAAATCAGACTTGTTCTAGAGTCAAAGTATCTTGTAGAAGGTGATCTAAGAAGAGAAATTGGTCTTAACATTAAAAGACTAAAAGATCTTGGTTGCTATAGAGGTATTAGACATAGAAAAGGTTTACCAGTAAGAGGGCAAAGAACTCATACTAATGCAAGAACTCGTAAGGGGCCTGCAGTAGCAATCGCTGGTAAGAAATCAATTAAGTCAATGAAGTAATTGCAGGAGTTGAGTAATGGTTAAGAAAACTGCTTCAAAAAAGAAAGCTAAAAAGAACATAAGTAAAGGTATTTGCCACATCTTATGTTCTTTCAATAATACAATTGTAACGTTTACTGATGTACACGGTAACGCTGTTTCTTGGGCATCTGCTGGACAATTAGGGTTCAGAGGGTCTAAGAAATCTACACCATTTGCTGCACAAACAGCATCTGTTGAAGCGGCAAAAAGAGCTGCTGAGCACGGTATGACATCTGTAGAAGTAAGAGTAAAGGGTCCTGGTGCTGGACGTGAAAACGCTGTTAGAGCACTTTTAGCTGCTGGTATTAAAATTACTTCAGTTGCAGATAGGTCTCCAATCCCACACAATGGATGTAGAGCACCTAAGAGAAGAAGAGTATAATTTAAATATTTAAGGAGCTGTCTGTGGACTCATTTATTTCAAAAAACTGGACCAGCATGATTAGACCGGTTGCTTTAGAAGCTGATATCGAAAAGCAAGGTATTACTTACGGAAAATTCGTTGCGAAGCCTTTAGAAAGAGGTTATGGACAAACTTTAGGGAACTCTTTAAGAAGAGTTCTACTATCTTCACTACAAGGCGCTGGGATTGTTGCAATTCGCGTTGAAGGTGTTGAGCACGAGTTTGGTACGATCAATAACGTAAAAGAAGAAGTATCAGAAATTATCCTAAACCTAAAAGAAGTTCATTTTAGATTAAAGGGTAAAGAAGACGTAATCCTAAATCTTGAAAAATCAGGTGAAGGTCCTGTTACTGCTGGCGATATTGCAGAACATGCAAACGTTGAAGTATTAAATCCAGAGCACGTTATTTGTAACGTTTCTTCTGGTGGATCGATCAAGATGGAACTTAAAGTTGCTAGAGGTAAAGGTTATGTTACTGCTGTCGACAATAAAGAAATCCATGATCTTCCAATTGGATGGGTTTATTTAGATTCTCTATTCTCTCCTGTTACTCGTGTTAACTACACTGTAACAAACTCTAGGGTTGGGAAGAGAACAGATTATGATAAATTAACTCTAGAAGTTTGGACAAATGCTGGTGTTGAGCCACAAGATGCTGTTGCATATTCTGCAAAGATTCTTAGAGATCAACTTTCAGTTTTCCTAAGCTTCGAAGATGAAGAGCAAATTACAAGACTAGAGAAGGCTCCGGCTCAAACTGCTAGTCCTGCAAACTCTGCACTTCTTAAGCCAGTTTCTGAACTAGAGCTGTCTGTAAGATCTGCAAACTGTTTGCAAAATGCAAATATTAAGTATATCTACGAATTAGTTTCTAAGACTGAAGGTGAGATGCTGAGAACTAAGAATTTTGGTCGTAAATCGTTAAACGAGATCAAAGAAATTCTTACTCAGATGGGTCTTGGTCTTGGAATGAAAGTAGATAGCATAATGAAAGACCTTAAAGATTAATTAGGTCACGTTGAAGTTGTTGTAGGAGAAGATCATGAGACATCAAAATCACAAATATAAGTTAGGAGTAAATCCTTCTCATAGAGTATCACTTATTAAGAACCTTGCTTCTGAAGTAATTGATCATGGGCAAATTAAGACGACACTTACTCGTTGTAAAGCGGTAAGAGGTTATGTTGAAAAACTAGTTACTTTAGCAAAAGTTGACACTGTTGCAAACAGAAGACAAGCTTTAAAGAAACTTAACAACAAAGATGCTGTTGCAAAACTATTCACTGAAGTAGCTCCAAAATTCAAAGAGAGAAACGGTGGGTATACAAGAATTATGAGACTAGCTGATAACAGAACTGGTGATAATTCTAAGATGGCATACATCGCATTCGTTGATTAATTGTTAATTTTTTGACAATAAATTGAAAAAGGCTTCTCATTTTGAGAAGCCTTTTTTATATTGAGCCTATGAAAATATCATCTAAATTTACAATTATATTTTTAATACTAGCTGTTGCGATTGGCTTCTCTATTTACGAGAAGAAGAAGATGGACTCATACTTTGATGAGAGTGCAGCTCCAGTGTTAAAAGAATTGCCTGCTATTCAGGGTTTGACTGAGTTCAATTCTGATAAGCCTATAACATTCGATGAAATACTTTCTGGTTCAAATGGAATGCTGGTTCATTTTTGGGGAACTTGGTGTGCTCCATGTGAGTTTGAATTGCCAGAGTTTCTAGAGTTTTCTAAAAAATTAGGTGAGATGAATGTCAAAGTTGTTCTACTGGCCGTAAATGATGATGACATAAAAATTAAAAAATTTATGAAAAGATTTGGCACTTTATCTTCAAATATTGTCTTAATTCATGACAAAACAAATCAGGCCATGACTAAATTTGGTGTCGTAAAAGTTCCAGAAACTTTCCTTTTTAACACGAAAAAATTGAATATGACGAAGTTTGTAGGTCCCCAAGATTGGAAGTTACAGTCGTATATTTCACGTGTTATGAACTACTTAGCAATATAGTTGAGTCTTCAACATATTGCTTTCGCTAGTGTCTAAAAATTTATCAAAATAGATTTAAGTTTAAAAATTAGATTGCCGAAAAGTTTGACAGTAAATACCTCGTATCGGGGTTGATTAAACACGGAGCTGTCAAATGATTAACTGGAATGATCTCAAGGGACTTCACGTTATCTCAAAGTTAGAAGAGATATTAAATAAGTGGTTTGGAGTAGAAGCGATTTATACAGATGCACATTACAAAGTTAGAAGTGGGCATATGGATAAAGATTATGAATTTAAGAATCATTTTTTTAAAGTTCAGATGTCACTTCCACACGGTTATGACTTTCTAGCAAGTGATATCGAAAGAATTACTGAAGATATGTACCAGTCAAAACAGTCAATCAGTGTTTGTGATTCATACTTTCCGGGTGTGAAGATGATTGCTTCGAGGATTGAAATTGATGGAGAAAGGCTGGGGACAGTTTTCGCTCTACCGTTTGTTTTTGATACATTCACTGAGGCAGATAAGACTTCTCTCGTGAAGATGCTTGTTGAAAATGGCGCAGTTGAGGCAGATGCACAAAATGCTGTATCTCACCTTAAAATGCTTTCAGCGAGTGAAGTTGAGTATCTTGAAGAGCTTGTTGGTCTAGTGTCTGGAGAGGTTGTTACTTTCCATAGTGAGATCTCAAAAAGAGAAGAAAGAATCCATATGCTAAATTCTGAGCTTGGTGAGAAATTTAGGTACCATAATATGATTGGGAAATCGAAACCGATGCAGAAGATCTATACTCTACTTGAGAGAATTTCTAACTCTGAATCCTCGGTTCTGATCCAAGGTGAGAACGGGACAGGGAAAGAACTAATTGCGAAGGCGATTCATTTTCATTCGCCACGTAAGGACTATCAATTTCTTGCAGTAAACTGTTCGGCGTTTAATGACAACCTACTTGATTCGGAACTGTTTGGGCACGTAAAAGGTGCATTTACGGGAGCGATTAAAGATAAGCCAGGTTTCTTTGAAGTGGCTAATGGTGGGACATTATTCCTAGATGAAATCGGGGATACTTCACTGAGTATGCAGGTTAAGTTACTTCGTGTTCTTCAGGAAGGTACTTATATGCCAGTTGGGGCTGAGGCATCTAGAAAAACGGATGTTAGGATATTAGCGGCGACGAATAAAGATCTAAAGAAGATGATGGCTTCTGGTGAATTCAGAGAAGACCTTTATTATAGAATCAATGTTCTGAATGTGAATCTTCCGTCACTTAAAGAGAGAAAAGAGGATATTCCTGTGCTGATGGATCACTTCCTAAAGAGAAAGTGTGACGAGCAGGGAATGCCGATGAAGCAATTCTCGAAGAAGTGTATGGAGAAGATGTTAGATTATGCATGGCCAGGGAACGTAAGACAGCTTGAGAACGAAGTTGAGAGACTTGTGGTACTTGCTGGTGAAGATAAGACAATTACTCCTGATCTATTGAGCCCACAGATTCTTGATTTTGGAGCAGCTCCAGAGGCAAATACTAGAGGTGTAAACACTAATGGTAAGCTTAAAGACGCGCTTCATGAGCTTGAGGTGATCATGATTAGAGAGGGGCTTAAGAGATGTAATTTCAATAAGTCAAAATTGGCTAAGGAACTTGGGATTTCGAGAGCGAGTCTTATTATGAAAGTTGAAAAATATGAACTTGATAAGAGAAAAAAAGCAGCTGGTGAATAAGCCAAATCAACAATAAGCAGACTAGGCCTCGTTTTGAGGCCTTTTTTGTGCGCAAAGTCTAAGTAACGCAGGGTCAATAGTCATTTCTAGTCATATAGGTGTAAACTTCGAAATCATTTTTCGTTGGGTAATGCCGCATTTTTGAACCAAAAATGGTCGCGGCACTATAATGGAGGTTAGTTATGGCTACTGACGAAGTACTCGAGCAAAAGAGAGCGCTTTTAATAGAAAGAAGAAACTTAGCAGATCTAGGTGGTGGAGAAGGCAGAATTGCAAAACAACACGACCAAGGAAAGTATACTGCTCGTGAAAGAATTGAGCGTTTAATTGATCCAGGAACATTTATTGAATTTGATAAGTTCGTTACTCATCGTTGTGTGAACTTCGGAATGGATGAAAATAAATTCTACGGAGACGGTGTTGTTACTGGTATCGCGGAAATTAACGGACAAAAGATTGCACTATACTCGCAAGACTTTACTTGTTGGGGTGGAGCACTTGGTGAAGCACACGCAAAGAAAATTTGTAAGATAATGGATTTTGCTCTTGAAAATAGAATCCCAGTTATTGGTATTCAAGATTCAGGTGGAGCAAGAATTCAAGAGGGTGTTGATGCTCTTGGTGGATACGCGGAAATCTTTTGGAGAAACGTAAAAGCTTCAGGTGTTATTCCTCAAATTTCTTTAATCATGGGGCCATCTGCAGGTGGAGCGGTTTATTCGCCAGCTGTAACAGATTTTATCTTCATGGTTGATAAGACATCTTATATGTTCGTAACTGGACCAGATGTTATTAAGACAGTTACTCACGAAGAAGTGACAAAAGAAGAACTTGGTGGGGCTGCGACTCACGCAGAGAAGTCTGGTGTTGCGCAGTTTAAGTGCCGTGATGAAGATGATTGCTTTGAGAGAGTGAGAGAATTACTTGCTTATATTCCAGCTTCAAACTTTAGAAAGCAGGAACCAAGGTATACAGCAGATCCAGTTTATAGAGATAACTCTAAACTTAAAACTGTAATTCCAGGAAATCCAAAGAAGCCATATGATATGAAAGAAGTAATTCTTGATATCGTGGATGAGGGACAATTCCTAGAAGTTCATAAAGACTATGCAAGAAATATCATTGTTGGTTTCGCTTCAATTGGTGGAATTAAAATTGGTATCGTTGCAAACCAACCAGAAGTATTAGCTGGTGTTCTTGATATCGATTCTTCATGTAAAGCAGCTCGTTTCATTAGATTCTGTGACGCTTTTGATATTCCAATCGTTTCACTTGTAGATGTTCCAGGTTTCTTACCGGGTACAGTTCAAGAGTACGGTGGGATTATTAAGCACGGATCGAAACTTCTTTATGCATATGCAGAAGCGACTGTTCCACTAATTACACTTATTACAAGAAAGTCTTATGGTGGAGCTTATGACGTTATGGCATCTAAGCACATTAGAGCTGATATTAACCTTGCATACCCAACTGGAGAGATCGCGGTTATGGGTGCTGAAGGTGCAGTAAATATTGTATTTAGACATGAACTAGCAGGTCTAACTGGTGAAGCCTTTGATAAGAAGAAAGCTGAGCTTGTTGCAAACTATGAAAACAATTTTGCAAACCCTTACGTAGCTGCAGAAAGAGGTTATCTTGATGCGATTATTCTTCCAGAAGAAACACGTAAGAGAATCTATGAGTACCTAAGAGTACTTAAAGATAAGCAAGTTGAAAGACCAGAACGTAAACATGGGAATATTCAATTATGATCAGACAGCAAAAGAACGAAAGTAGAAGGATAATGATTGCAAACCGTGGAGAGATTGCTTCACGTGTTGCTAAAGCATGTCGTGAACTTGGGCACACTGCTATTGGTCTTTGGACTGATAATGAGCGTAATGCAACTCACTTACAATTTTGTGATGAGTGGGTTCACCTTGAAGGTTCTTCGAATGCTGAAACTTATCTGAACGTAGACAAATTAGTTGAAGTAGCAAAGAAATATAACGTCGATGCTGTTCACCCAGGGTATGGATTCTTATCTGAAAACGCTGGTTTTGCTAGAGCGCTACAGGCCGCTGGAATTACTTTCATCGGTCCAAATGTTGATGCAATTCAAGTGATGGGAGATAAGGCCACATCTAAGAAGCTTGCGAATGAAGTTGGAGTACCAACTGTTCCAGGTACGGATGAAGCGGTTCCAACAGTAGAGGGAGCAATTAAAATTGCTGCACAAATTGGGTACCCAATACTTCTAAAAGCCGTTGCCGGTGGTGGTGGTAGGGGGATGAGAGTTTGCAATAACGAAGAAGAAGTTAGAGCAAACTTTGATGCCGTAGGAAGAGAGTCTAAAGCAGCATTTAATAATGGTGATCTTTTAGTTGAAAAACTAATTGTTAATCCAAGACACATTGAAGTTCAGATTCTTGCTGATAAGCAAGGAAATGTCTTTCACTTCTTTGAAAGAGAATGTTCTGTTCAAAGACGTCACCAAAAAATTATTGAAGAGGCACCATCTCCATTTATTGGGGAAGATGAAGAGTTAAGGCAGAATATCTGTAATACAGCGGTTAAGCTTGCAAAAGCTGTTAACTATGATTCTGCTGGTACTGTTGAATTCATCATGGGTGAAGATAAGAGTTTTTACTTTCTTGAGATGAATACTCGTATTCAGGTTGAGCACCCGATTACTGAAGAAATCACAGGAATGGATCTTATCGTTTGTATGATTCAATCAGCATTAGGTGATAGTTTAGGAATTCCATCACAGGAATTTATTAAGAGAACTGGGCATGCGATCGAATGTCGTATTTGTGCTGAAGATCCAATTACAATGTTGCCAGCTCCTGGTCTAGTAACAGGCTTTGAAACAAACTTCCCACAAGGAACTCGTTTTGATCACTGTCTATTTAAAGGTCTAGAAGTAACACCAGACTTTGATCCAATGGTTGGAAAGCTTGTTTGCAAAGGTATCATTAGAGATGTTGCTGTTAGAAAAATGAGAGCAGCTCTTGATGGTCTTTTTATAGAAGGGCTTAAGACAAATATGCCACTTTTAAAAGTTATTCTTAGAGAACAAAAATTCTGTGAAGGTATTTATACAACTAACTACATCAAAGAAATTGCACCTCAAGAATGTGTGAAAACTGACTTTAACCACCTACGCTTCTATGAAGTACTTGCAGGTGTTGAAGCTAGAAGAATGGGGATTTAATAATGAGAACCTATTTAATAGATGATGAAGGTAAAGAATTAATAATTGATCTTACAAAGACTACTGTTCACAGCTATGACAATGTTGAGTACAACTACTCAACAATTCAGGACAATCAAGTTGTAAATCAACAAGTTGTTCACGTAAGAAAACTATGCGGACAATATTTCATTTCAACGGATAAAGTTGCTTGGAAGAAAATTCCAAGACAAGATCTTCCATCGAGAATGATAAATGTTGATACTGTTTACAATATCTTCAGAGGATTCAAGCCATCAGGGCTTGGTGGTGCTGACGAAGGTGAGCTTTTAACTAAGATGCCAGGTAAGGTTGTTAAAATCAATGTTGAGGTCGGAAGCCAAGTTAAAAAGGGTGAGGCTGTTTTAATTTTAGAGGCCATGAAAATGGAAAACGAAATTAAATCCGGAATTGATGGTATTGTTAAAGCAATTCATGTTAAAGTTGGAGACACTTTAGAAGAAAACGTCCTAATGATGGAAGTTGAAGCAAACTAAATTGGAGGAATTATGTCTTTTAATCAGAGACAACCATCCAACGACTTTGAAAAAATGAAGCAAGATTTAGATAAGGCCCTAAAGATGATAGGGCCTTTTTTCGTTTTGCTTATTTTAGTTGTTGGTACTTACACGTCATTTTACACAGTAGAACCGGATGAAGAAGCGGTTGTTATTCGTCTTGGGAAATTCACAGGTACAAACTCACCAGGTTTACATTTTAAAATTCCATTAGGAGTAGATGAAGTAATTAAGGTAAAAACAAAGAGAGTTCTTCAAGAAGAGTTTGGGTTTAGAACTGCAAGCACTTCAAGAAGAGTGACACAATATCGAGATGGAAAAGATATGGATGTTGAGTCTCTTATGCTTACTGGGGACTTAAACGTTGCTGACGTTGAGTGGGCCGTGCAATATAGAATTGCAGATCCATTTAAGTATATTTTCCAAGTTGCAGAGCCTATTCAAACAGTCAGAGATGTTTCTGAGTCTATTATGAGACGTGTCGTAGGAGATAGATCAGTATCTGAAACTTTAACGACAGGAAAAGTTGAGATTGAGACGACTGCACAAGAGTTGATGCAATCTGTCTTAAATAAGTACGACATTGGTATTCAAATTATCTCTGTTAAGCTTCAAGACGTGAATCCTCCACAAGTGGTTAAGGCTTCATTCAATGAGGTCAATGAAGCTAAACAGGAGCAAGAGAAGGCCATTAATGAAGCTGAAGGGGCATATAACAAAGTTATCCCTGAAGCGAGAGGTAAGGCGGAGAAACAAATTTCTCAAGCGGAAGGTTTTTCAATCGAACTTATTAACAGAGCTCAAGGTAATGTTGCTAAGTTTGAAGAAATCCTAAAAGAATATCAAAGAGCACCAAAAATTACGAAGAAAAGAATCTATCTTGAAACGATGGAGAGTCTTTACAAGAACTTTGATGATATCACAATCATTGATACGAAAATTAAAGGTGTTCTGCCTGTATATAACGGACAACTGACTGGAGGTGGAAAATGAGTAAATTTCCATTAGTAATTATTCTAGTTCTAGCAGGATTAATGCTTGGTAAGAATTCTTTATTCGTTTTAGATGAAGGAAGACAAGCGATTATCACTGAGTTTGGTAAGCCGGTTGGGAAGCCTGTAACTCAGGCTGGATTACATTTTAAAACGCCATTTGTTCAAGACGTAAGATATGTTGATAAGAGAATGCTGTCTTGGGATGGATATCCAAATCAAATTCCTACAAAGGATAAGAAATTTATTAAAGTTGATACAACTGCAAGATTTAGAGTTGTTGATGCACTTAAGTTTATTCAGACAGTAAGAAATACAAGTGGTGCAAAGGCGAGAATTGATACTGTCCTAGACTCTGCAACTCGTAATGTGATTTCATCTCATAATCTTGTTGAGGCCGTAAGGGACTCGAACGCAATTATCGAGAAGATAAACAATAATGAGAAATCAACAGACGTGAATGATATCAACGAAGAGATTACTGGTGATATTGAAGAGGTTTTTGTTGGAAGAGAAAAACTGAGTCAGTTAATTGTTGAAAAAGCAGATGCCGAACTTAGAGAGTTTGGGATTGAGCTAATTGATGTTCAACTTCGTCGTATTTCTTACGAGAAAACAGTTGAGCAAAAAGTTTATGAAAGAATGATCTCAGAAAGAAAGAGAATCGCAGCAAAAATTAGATCAATTGGTGAAGGTGAAAAAGCTAAGATCGAAGGTCGTCTTGAAAAAGATTTAAGGCTAATTACATCTGAAGCTTATAAGAAATCGCAAAAAATTAAAGGCCAGGCGGAAGCTAAGGCGTCGGCAATTTATGCGAAGGTATTCGCTAAAGATCCAGGGTTCTATGAATTTATGAGATCAATGGATGCTTACAAGGCTTCAATTAAAAAAGATACAAAGTTAATCTTATCTTCAGATAGCGAATTTTTAAAATTCATGAGGTAATTGTGATTGAGTATGTGATTGCTGAAAATCCAGATGATAGAGTATTAAGGCGTGCATCTGAGCTCATTAAGAAAGGTGAGCTCGTTTGTATTCCAACGGATACTAATTGGGTCGTGATAGCTGATCCATTCTCTAAACAAGGGGTGGAGAAGATCTATAAATTTAAAAATGTAGATAAGCTCCATCATTTCTCCTTGTTGTGCGATTCAATTTCAAGAGCGAGTGAAGTAGCACTAATTGATGATAGTATTTTTAAAATTCTTAGAAGGATTACTCCAGGTCATTTTACCTTTATCTTTGAAGCGACAAAGAAGATAACGAAGGCCGTTCAAGCAAATAAAATGGATCATCAGGTAGGGATAAGATTTATCCCATCGACACTTGTAGAGAAATTACTCGCTGTTCATGGTGAAGTCGTGATGTCGACAAATATTGACTACGCTAAATATGGTTTAGATGAAGATAATGTTTATAGTTATCAAATTGAAGAAGCGATTGGGAATAGTCTACAGATGATTATTGATCCAGGGGAGTATGAATTCGCTGGTCAATCTACAATTGTTGACTTTACAAGTGGAGCAGCTGAAATCATTAGACAGGGTGTGGGAAAACTTTAAATGGAAAAGAAAGATATTATTTTAAATCTTCGCTGGTTTACTTTAATACTGCTTTCTTTTCTGGGCCTTTACCTTATCGAGCTTACGTCAATTTCATATCGTCAATTTATATTTTACAACCTTAGTATCGTTGTTGGGGTTGTTTATAACTTCAACAGGATCAAAGTAAAAAATATCAATCTGACGAATGAATTCTACATCGACATTTTACTTATCAATCTCGTTGTTTATTTTTCAGGCGGTTTGAAAAACTCTTACTATCTGATTGTTTTTATTCCCGCTATTTTTTCACTGCTGCTTTTAAATATTAGGGATGTTTTCAAGTTGTTGGTGATCACATTTATCGGTATTGCTATTCAATCGAGCTCTATCTTTCAGTTCACTCCACAAGTTAATTATCTTGACCCGATATATATTTTCTCAGTTTATATTTTTCTTCTACTTTTTCTTTTTAAAGTTAAGCAAGATGAATATGAGGGAGAGTTAAACTCTTTGAGGTCTAGAGAGAAAAGTGAAAATGAATTAGCTCTTATCGGCGCGATGACTGCAGCCCTTTGTCACAAAATTGGAACTCCGTTAAATACGATGAGATTAAAGATTGATCGGCTTACAAATGGACGATTTAAAGAGACGGAGTTACCAATGCTAGAAGAGGCACAGGAGGAGATTGAAAAACTGCTTAGACATATCCGAGAAAGTGCTATTAGTGATCAGAGTTTGTCTGGATCAAAGTTCACAAATATAAGCGACGTTCTAGAGGATTTGAAAACAAGAAGAAATGATGTTGAAATTGAGATTGGAGTTAATATTGAAGAAGTCCATGTTTTAATTGATAGAAAAATATTAGAAAAGTTTATCGATGATATTCTTGATAATAGTTTAGAAGCCAGTGCCTCAAGAGTTAATGTAGAGCTTGAAGAGAGTGATAAATTTGTTAAGCTTAACTTTGTTGATAATGGTGTTGGTTTCTCAAAAGAGGCTTTAGATAATTTTGGAAAGCCATTTGTATCTTCAAAGGGTGGCCAAGGGCTTGGGATTGGGCTATATAACTTGAAAACCTATATGAATTATTTAAAAGGTGAACTTGCCGTTAGTAATAACAAAGAGGGTGCTGTAGTTAGCCTAGTGTTTAGTAAAGAAAAATGAAGATTATAATTGTTGATGATGATATTAATTTTTGTGAATCCTTATCCTTGGATTTTAATGATGATGGCTTTGAAGTAAGTTATTATAATACAGTCGCTAGTTTTCTTAAGGCCCGACCTGCTTGTCACTCACTTATTCTTGATCTTAGACTAGGAACTGAAACATCTACTAATTTTTTAGCAGATATTAGAAAAGTCGTAGGATCAGAAACCAAAATCATTATGTTAACTGGCTATGGTTCTATTTCAACAACTGTTGAGGCGATGAAGTTAGGGGCTGATGATTATCTAACGAAACCAATAAAATATGACGTTTTAAAAAGCAAAATCTTAGACCTGCCACTTTCTTTTAAACAGGATAATGATGAAGCTTTGTCGCTGGACCAGGCCGAGCGAGAACATATTGAATTTGTCCTAAATTCCTGTCAGGGAAATATTACTAAGGCATCGAAAATATTGGGAATTCATCGTCAGAGCTTACAAAGAAAGCTTAAAAAATACTCGCCCGTTAAGTAACTCCTGCAACAATATGCTGCATTTACTTGCTAGCTTGTTCACGCTAAATAGCAGTAATGGAAATATTTCTTCTAATGCTTTTTCCATTTATGGTTTGGGCCAATAAAATTGATATGAAAAATATCGAGGGTCTTGATCTGCGTACAATGGAAAATAAGAGTATCGAATTGAATGCTAAGTTTAATGTCTTTATGTTCTTTAGTGCTTCATGCCCATGTTCAAAAAGTTACTTTGATTATCTAAATAAGTTGTCTGAAAAATATAAGGATATTCAGTTCTTTGGTTTTCATTCTTCGAAGACACTCAGTACAGATGTAGCAAAGAATTACTTTTCTAACTTTGATGTTCATTTTCCCGTTATTCAGGATAAAGAACTAAAATATGCAAATATCTTTGAGGCTCTAAAGACGCCTCATGTTTTTGTTTTAGATGCTAAAAAAAATATTGTATTTCATGGTGGTGTTGCTGATTCAAGACACATGACGAGTGCAAAGAATTTTTACTTAGAAAATGCGTTAAATGATATTAGTAATGGAAATCAACCAAGAATGGCGCATGCAAAAGCCCTCGGTTGTTATATCGCAAGATAATAGGAGTTATAGATGAAATTAGTTTTTGCAATGTTCTTATCTCTTGGAGCTTTTGCTCATTGTCCTCTTGAGTTCAAGTCAGAGAATCTTTGTGCAATTTTAAATTGGAAAAAAGCGCCAATAGCAAATGTCGATAATTCTTTTGAAGTGACGTTTTGGAAGAAGGGTGATTATAATCACGTACCAGTAACACCGCAAGCTGATGTTGGCTTCATAGCATGGATGGTGATGGATAACGGACATCAGCATGGTGGGCCAGCAATGACATGGAATGAAATATCAGAAGGAAAATTTGAAGTAAATGATGCAAAATTTTTCATGCACGGGATGAAAGGATACTGGCAAGTAAAGATTCAACTTTCTGAGTATGGTGACCTTGTTGAAGAGAATGCTGTTAAAGTAGACCTTTCTGGAAATGGAAATGGTGGAGGACATCATCATTAAGATTTTAAGCTTATTTTTAATATTTATACTGATTACATCATGTGGAAAATCTCCGTTTACTTCAGAGTTATTAAATAATTCTAAACCTACTGAGATTGCTGATGGATCTTTAGCTAAGGGGAAAAGACTTGGATCTTATGATTTAGATTTTCGCCATGATGGAGAATTTATTCTTTATAATGAGAATCAGGCTAAGTTAAATATTACTCAAGTTGATGGGGAACAAGACTTTATTGATATAAGTGACCTTGAAATTTACCTTTGGATGCCTGAGCATGGGCATGGTTCATATCCTATTAATGTTTCACTTGATCAGAGTGGAAATATTCTTTTAAGGGATATGTACTTTACGATGCCTGGGAATTGGATCTTGATAATAAAAAGCATAAAGCTAAATACGAGTTTAAGTTGGCCAATTATTCTTTGAAAGTTATTATTTTTCTCATTGTTCAAACATCTCTTTTGGCCGCTTCTTGTTGTGGTGGTGGAGGTGGTAGTCAGAATCTTATCCTTAATGACGCTGCGATAAAGCTATCTCTTGCATATTCAAATACAACTTACCTGAGTGATATTGATTCTAAGGGTAGTGAAGTACAAAGAAAAAAATCGGGACTCGAAATTAAAGAAGTTGTAAGTTTGGGATATGCTAAAAGCTTTTTGGCCTATCATCAAGCAGGCTTAGAACTTAATGGGGTGAAGATTACGAAGGGGGAAGGTGCTACTGAAAGAAGTGAAATTAATCCGGGGGATTTAAAGTTCTTCTATGGCTATGAAGTGTTTCCAGAAACATATTACAGTATTTGGAAGCCTCGTGGTTTTGCGTCTTTTGTGTTTAATATTCCTCTTGGAAATTCAAAGTATGATTATGAAACTACGGCCGGTGAAGATATTAGTAGTAGTGGTTTTTATAGCCTTTCTGCCAACTTAGTCCTTTTAAAAGTTTATGGACGTCATCAGCTTTTACTTTCTTTTGGAGGAGTCGGAACATTTACTGGTGATACTGGCAAGGGAAAAGTAGAGAGGGATTTGGGTTATAATGTGAGTGGAAGCTATAGTTTTAGTTCACTATATGACTTTGCAGATCTTTCCTTCACAATAGGAAGAGATGTAATTGGTAAGGACAAGCTCTATAAAGATAGTGAAGTAATAGAGTCTTCTAATTCGATTGAAAACTTTGCATCTATTTCTCTGTCTCATGAAGTAAATGAAGAAAATGCCATCTCACTAACGTATAAAGACACTGTTAATTTTGGGGGACAGAAGAATATTTCCACGTACAAGCTGATTTCGGTCAATTATTTACATTATTCCTTTTGAAAGATAAAATTTTTCTATGAGAAAAATTAATATCCTTTTATTTGTTGTTATCCAATTTATTATCAGTTTTTATTGCTTATCCTTTGGTGATGATACATCGCTTGGTCTTATTGATGGTTGGGTTAGAATTGGAAATAACAGCTTCGAATCACTTGTTGATTTCAGCACTTGGGGTATTATTAAGAGTAACGTCGAGCCAGTTGTTGCTTTTTCTTTTGGAAGCACAACGATCCCTCTTTTATTTCAGGCGAGAGAAACAGGATTTATCTATATTATTATTAAGTTATTATCTGTAATAATTGGACCTGTGTTTGCACTTCAGCTGGTGAATTTAATATTAGTTTGTGCAACTTTCTATTTTTTAGATAAGATTCTATCAAGATTTTTTTCAAAAGATGATCAACCGGTAGCCCTCGCTTTAATGGTACTATCTCCTGTTCTTATGTACTTTGGTGGGCCATATTATCCTGATAAGTTTATCTTTTTCTTTACGGTTCTACTAGCCTATCAAATTCTTGAGAAGAAAAGTGCAAAGTATGTAATTTTAACTGCCACACTTGGACTTTTAACAAAGTTTATCTTTATCTTGAATATCATATTGGTGCTTTTAGCTTTTGGTGATAAGAAAAGGGTTCTTGGGTTATTGAAGACAAAAACTTTCAAAGTCGTTTTTAGCTTTCTTACAGTACTCCTCGCATTTATTGTGACTAAAATGTATGACCAGTTTTATTACGAGTTTGTAACAGATCATAATATTTTTAAATCGAGCTTTTTTAACCTGGAATACCTACGTCATATGGCCATGGTTCTGGTTGATCAAAGAAGTTATTTGGAATACTTCATTATCGGTGGAAGTAGTAAGGGATATCTGGTTCTAAGTTGTCTTGTTAATATTGCTGTCTTCTTGGGACTAAGATTTACGAATGCTAAGAAAATGGTTGTTTCAATATTTGCATATTTCATCCTTCTATATTTTGCAATTTATGAATTTTCGAATGCATCAGATTATTTTACGGAGGCTCTCGTTGTATTACTTATTTTAAAGGGAATGAGTATTGCACATGCGCCAAAAGAATATAAAAAAGGCTTGATTGTTCTTGTTCTTATTCTTTCTGCTTGGGAATTTGGGGCATGGTTTAATGGAATGACAACTGGAAAGCTTAGGGGAGAGATTGCTTTGAGTGAGAAGCTTAAGGTAATGAATCTTATTCAAGAACGTGGAGCAAACCAAGTAATTGTAGTAAATAAGTATGACCTTGGCGTTTATGACTTTCTTTCAGAGGGGAAGATTAAAGGATCTTTCTTTGACAAGGATACTTTTCAATACCAAAAGCAGGCATGTGTTCTTGGTTATTATAGTTATAAATTTGGTGGCGCCTATGCTGGTGAAGAACAAACAAATCTAAGAGATATTTATACCCTGACTGTATTTATTGATAAGTATAAGTATTCATTGGAAGATGTAATGTACGAAGATAGGTTATTTGCTTATTTAGGGTGTAAGCAAAATTAGTGTCTAAACTTTTGACACCCTTGTTAATATTACTATATTAAGCCATTTTCCTCATGAAATGAGGATAATGGTTCCATGAAAAAAATTATCGCGACATTATTATTGGTAAACTCAGTTGTATATGCTGAAGTTGAAAGTGTTAACTTCCTAGAAATTGGGTTTGAGAAATGGGATTACGAAAGACCAGCGAATCCTTCTGTCGCTAGTGGGCACTTGAAATTTACTGAAGCTAAAATGTCTCGAGCTGATCTTAGCTTTAATATGAAGAATAAAGATCAAATGTTTGATGCGCAGATGTACTGGAAGAATAATATAATCAGTTTTACGACTCCATTTATGAACCTAGATTTTGGAATGGGAGAGAATAGTGGATTTAATGATATAAAAAGTATCTCTACAAAAAATAGCTCAGCCATTATTAATCCTCTCTTTTTCTCTTTTACGGGAGAAGATTTCTCATTTGGCCTTGATGATATGAAGTTAGGGCTTAAGAACTTTACTGCATTCTGTACTGCTAACGATGAAGAACTTGATATGGCCTCTGCAGAGGGGATTGAATATGGTTGTATGACTGAGATGTCTCTTAACTCTAATGACTATGCAAGACCTCTAGAACTTAATATGGTAATGGATTATGAGGATGGCGATAAGTTAACTTTTAATGCAAATCTATCAAATATTGATCTAAATGATTCAACCTTGATACAGGCGAAGGCAACTTCAGCAGATATGACAGTGTCGAAATATTTTGTGGAAATGGCTGAAGCTAATCTTGTTTGTCAGAAAAAAACTGACATGAAAGTATTTGATTCAGAAGTATTTAAAAAAGATTGCGAAAATACAATTGATCTCACTGTTCCTAAAATTGTGGTAAACAATAAAACAGACGATACAAAGTTTTATCTCGAAACAGAAGAGATTAAAATTCAGAACGAAAAGTTAAGCTTCAAGGCACCTGTTATTCAATTTGTTGATAAGGTCAGTAGTGTTACAACTTATGACTTGGAATTGAATTGTGATAAGAGTGCAAAAGCGACTGCTTATGATCTTCATTCGATGATTGGAGAATGTCTAAAAAATGGTGAGGTGAGGATTCCACGCCTTGTTTCAAGAGATGAAGATAAACTTTGGTGGAGTTATGGTGATATTTTATCAAAGAATGTTGACCCAACGTCACATATTAAGAGTAAAGAAAAAGACGCGGCAGATATCTCAATTAAGATGATTAATAAGAATGTAAAGCTTTCAGCGAATGCCTATACAAAGATTCTTGGAGTTACAACGAAGTTCCATGTCGATGTTAAGGGACAGGCTGTTCACTTACCAGAAAAAGATCAAATTATTATTAAAGTCAGTGATATCGCTGTACCACTTGGTTGGATTAAAATAAAATGGAAGAAGGTTCTTCTTGGAATTATGAAGAAAGCTATCGTCGGTTCGATGATCGAATTTCAGGGCGATAATATTATTATTCAATTATAATAGAAGATATGGAGTTTATGATGAAAAAATTAATTTATGCAGCACTTGTCTTAATGGGAACTAGTTCTTATGCTCTTGAATGTACTGGCGCTGGCGGATTTGGTATTAGTGTCGATTCAACGGGGAATGGTGAACTTTCAACTCCTCAAGAATCAATCAGTCTTAAAAACGTAAATGGATCAGGTAACTATTATTTTGCAAGTGTAAACGAGGGAAATGTCAGAACATTTACTCTTTCAGTGTCCCCTGGAGATCTGGCAAGTACTTTAAAGCTTATTTATAAAAGAGGGGCTCCTCAATCAGTTGAGGTCACTTGTAAATAATAATTCAAGCATTTTTTCGGCACTCTTAAAGGGTGTCGATTTATTTTGAACAACATTACTCTCAAGCTTTTTAAACTCACTTTGAAGCTTTGGGTTCTCTGAAATTTTACTTTTTATCATTTCTAAAAACAAACTATTTAACCACTTCTTGTTTTGATTAAGTCTTTTATTTTTTAAGAAGTCATATTTAGTTGTTACTTCGATATACTCGAGAACATCTTCCCAGTATTCTTTGATTCCTGAATTTTCAAGAGCCGAAATGAGTTTCACACGTGGCTTCCAAACAGCACTGCGAGACATGATATTCATTGCACTTAGATATTCACTCTGTGTTGATTTTGCACGACCAAGGTTTTCACCTTCTGCTTTATTAATAAGAATATAATCGGAAACCTCTATAATACCTTTTTTAATTCCTTGGAGCTCGTCTCCTGCTCCAGGAAGAAGCAGAACAGTGAAAAGATCTACCATATCAGAAACCGCAAACTCTGATTGTCCGACACCAACAGTTTCGATGAGAATAACATCAAAGCCTGCAGCTTCACAAAGTAGCATTGCTTCTCTTGTTTTTTGAGCAACACCACCAAGAGTTCCTGATGTAGGACTTGGACGAATATAGGCATTTGGCTCCTGAGAGAGTCTTTCCATTCTTGTTTTATCACCTAAGATGCTTCCTCCTGAGACTGGAGAACTTGGATCGATTGCGAGAACCGCAACCTTCTTACCAAGTGAAGTTAGGTGAAGGCCTAGGGACTCAATAAATGTTGATTTACCAACACCTGGAGTCCCTGAGATTCCAATTCGAATTGTATTTCCCGTGTGAGGTAGAAGTTCTTCAATAAGTGCTTGGGCCTGCTTTTGATGCTCTGGCTTCTTACTCTCACTAAGAGTGATTGCCTTTGATAAAGCTCTAATTTTTCCTGCACTAATGTCTGATGCTTTTATCTCACTCATATTTGTTCCTACTTCATTGCCGCTTTTACAGCTTCAAGAACGCCTTTAGCTGCTTCAGGGATTGGAGTACCTGGACCAAAGATTCCCTTAACTCCTGCTTTAACTAGGAAATCGTAATCTTGTTTTGGGATAACTCCACCACATACAACAATAATATCTTCAGCGTCTAATTTTTTAAGTTCGCTGATAAGATCAGGAATAAGTGTCTTGTGACCTGCAGCTTGGGATGAGACACCAACAATGTGCACATCATTTTCAACAGCCTGTTTTGCAACTTCTTCTGGAGTTGAAAATAGTGGCGCTAGGTCGATATCAAAACCAACATCTGCAAATGCTGTGGCAATTACTTTTGCTCCACGATCGTGACCGTCTTGTCCCATTTTAGCGACGAGCATTCTTGGGCGTCTTCCAAACTCTTTTTCAAAATCATCAATTTCTTTCATGATACTTTTCCAGTTGTCATCGTTTTCATAAGCCTTACCATAAACACCAGCAACAGTTTTTGAGTTCGCATTATATCTTCCCCAGACCTTCTCTAGAGCATAAGTGATTTCACCAACTGAACATCTTGCACGAACTGCTTTAATTGCAAGGTCAAGTCCGTTACCTTCACCTGTTTCTGCGTATCTTGTTAGTGCTTCCATACATGCTTCGACTTGAGACTCATCTCTGTTCGCACGTAGTTCTTCAAGACGTCTAATTTGAGAGTTTAAAACAGCAACGTTATCGATATCTAAAACTTCGACTTTATCTTCTGTTGTTGGTTTGTACTTATTAACACCGACAATAACATCTTCACCTTTGTCGATACGAGCTTGTTTTGCTGCTGCAGCTTCTTCAATTTTAAGTTTAGGAACACCTGTCTCAATCGCTTTAGACATACCTCCAGAAGCATCTACTTCTTTAATTATAGCACGAGCTTTCTCTGCAATCTCATGAGTAAGGCTTTCCATCATGTAAGATCCTCCCCATGGGTCAACAGTATTTGTGATACCTGTTTCCTCTTGGAGAATGATCTGTGTATTTCTTGCAATTCTTGCAGAGAATTCTGTCGGAAGTGCGATCGCTTCATCAAAAGCATTTGTGTGAAGAGACTGTGTTCCACCAAAAACTGCTGCCATCGCTTCAACAGTCGTTCTAATTATATTGTTATAAGGATCTTGTTCTGTTAATGACCAACCAGATGTTTGGCAGTGTGTTCTAAGCATTAGTGAACTTTGATTTTTTGGTTCATACTTAGAAACTATTTCAGACCACAGAAGTCTTGCAGCTCTAAGCTTTGCAATCTCCATATAGAAATTCATTCCAATACCAAAAAAGAAGGAAAGTCTTGGGGCAAAGTCATCAATTTTCATCCCAGCAGCTAAAGCTGTTTCGATATACTCTTTTCCGTCTGCTAGTGTATAAGCAAGTTCAAGAGCGGCATCTGCACCCGCTTCTTGAATATGATATCCAGAGATTGAGATAGAGTTAAACTTCGGCATATTTTTTGAAGTATATTCAAAAATATCTGCAATGATCTTCATTGAAGGTTTTGGTGGAAAGATGTAAGTGTTTCTAACCATAAACTCTTTTAGAATATCATTTTGAATTGTGCCTGAAAGTTGATCTTGTGAAACGCCTTGCTCTTCAGCAGCCACAACATAGCCTGCAAGAATTGGAAGAACGGCTCCATTCATTGTCATTGAAACTGAAACTTTATCAAGTGGAATTTGATCGAAAAGAACTTTCATATCTTCAACACTATCAATTGCTACTCCGGCTTTTCCAACATCACCTTTTACACGTGGGTGGTCAGAATCATATCCTCTGTGTGTTGCGAGATCAAAGGCAACAGAAACACCTTGCCCACCAGCGGCGAGTGCTTTCTTGTAAAAGTTATTTGATTCTTCAGCAGTAGAAAAACCTGCGTACTGTCTAATTGTCCAAGGACGACCTGTGTACATTGTGGCACGTGGACCACGAATAAATGGTTCGAATCCTGGCATTGTATTTTGGAATGGGAGATCTTTTACATCTTCTTCTGTGTAGAGAGATTGGACTGTGATATTTTCTGGAGTAAGAGTCTCTTTCGGCCCTTTTCCTTTTGTTTCTTTGGTCGCAAGATCTTTCCACGTTCGCTTGTCGATTTTTGGTGGTTGGTAATTACTCATTGTCTTTCCTATTTATGCTCGTACCAAGATACTTGAAAGGTATCTATGCCAGAAGCTTTAGCCGCTTGCAGGCCAGTTGGTGAGTCTTCAAAAATTAAACTATTTTTTTTGTCTATCTTTAGCACTTTTAATGCGTACTGGTAAGGGGCAGGGTGTGGTTTTGATAACACTGTATCTTGTCTTGTAACTACTAATTTAAAGTATTTAGATACTCCGCAGTGATCGAGCAGAGAATGAGTTATTACGTCCTCGCTCGCGGTAACGACTGCTAGAGTTTTTCCACTTTCGTTAAGTAATTTTAGAAGCTTCTGCATCTCGGGCTTGATGATTGTATTTGGATCAGTGGCAGGAATAAGATCGAGCATCAGATCATTTTTTGCTTTAAGAAAGTTATCTAGGTCATGGCTCATATATTTTGAGATGAGGGGGTAAACATCGGTATCAGCAAGGCCATAGAGGTCATCTATTGTATAAGGAGACTGTTTTTGTGTTATGAGATGTATTGCCTCAAAATGTAAGCATTCGCTATTTAAAATTGTGCCATCCATGTCAAAGAGGATTGCTTTTTTCGATTCTGTCAGCTTTAGAATATTATCAATATTTAATGTGTCTAAGTGCCCTAAAGTACTTGTCATTGCTAATTCCTCAGTCAAGTTTTTACATCAAAATTATATAATAATTATGTTTAAAAGGCAGAAAATTCTTACCTTTTGAAAAGTGTGCACGGCGTTGATATGATAAAGTTGTAGTTAGAGAACGTGGAGGGGAAGTGTTTAAAAAACCTGTCAATCAACAATCTGAACTCATCTTAGAAACAAGCCTGCAGTCATTTTTCTTTGATCAGCTTCTTGAAGTGAACAAAAAATTTCAAAGTCCATTACCTAATGAAACAATTTATTATTCTAGCCTTGTGATGGATAAATTTGGCCATTCAAATGAATACTACGAGACAGTTGATGGAAGGGTGAGAAATAAAATCCTTGGTATCAAGCTAATGGAGTCAACTCAGCTTGAGCGAAAAGAGCAGCAAAGGTCTCTGCAAGATATTGGAGATACAGCATTACTGATGTGTGGTTATTTCTATGACTCAATCAATGAAAAGCTAGTTGATTATCGCTACTATCAAGAAATTGGTCAGGCTGCATATTCCAGGCTTGATGCCTTTGTACCATCTTTCTATGATGTGAACTCATTTTATAAAATTTTATCCAGTCAATTTGAGACACTAGCAAATCTGATGCAAATGGTTCAGAAAACCAGTAGTGAATATCAGACTAATCCGATTCTTTTATTCGCTAATCATCATAGAGTAAAAGCGTCCTAGTATTTTATTTAATGCAAAATAGATTAAAATAATCTGATGAAAAAAATTAATATATATACTTTGATATTCTCTCTTTTTATTCAACCTCTATCCTTTGCACAAGATGAAGGTAGCTCTAATATATTTGTGAGAGGTGCAGATAAGGTTGCAGATACTATTGAAGAATTTCAAGGTGGAGAATACGGTATTGGGAAGAATGTCGCAAGACCACTTTCGAAATATTTAATCAAGCGAGCAGGGACACCGGGTTTCTTTATTTCAAAATATATGAGTTATCGCAAGCAGATGAATCAGCCAATCTGTTCTACGTCTGCAAAGTTAAATCATGTTGGCTATATGCTAACTCTTACTTCTGATATCACAAATCATGTTATCACTTGGAAAAATGGGAGAGACCTAAAAAAAGAGTTTGAAGGCGAAGCAGGTGAATTAGAAAAATACGCTCAAGAGAATAAGCTTGGTGAGGATAAAAATACAAAAATCCCTGAAGATAAAAGAGATGTTCATCTCAAGGCAATTGATTATCAAATTAGGTGGGAGACTCTCGAGCAGAAACGACTAAACTTGTATCGTACTCTAAAATATCCTGCTCTTGGATTGTTCTTAACAAGTCAAATTCTAACGACACAAGAGATGCTAGCACAAGCTTCAACAGCAGGAAGTGCGGCTGCAGCAGAAGAGTCTTGCTGGAACACACAAAAGGTTGTTAAGGAAGCTGAGGAGAAAAAGACTCAAGGTCTTAATGATGCTGCTGCAGAAGCTGAAAAGAAGATTGTCGAAACTAAAGAAGAAAAGCCGACTCCTTGGTATTTGAAGCCATTCATGTGGATGGGAGAGAAGTTAAGTTCTGCAGGCTCTTATTTGAAGCAGAAGGGAAAGGATATCAGAAACTCAGATACATATAAGACCCTTAAAGACCACAGAAAGGGAAAGGGGGTTAAATCTGAGTATGGTGCTGATGGAAAAGCAAAAGCAGATGTACAGACTATCCGAGAAGATAACTCTGCTGCTTATGCAGAAGAAATGATTATTAATGTTATAGAAGAGTTTAAGGGTGAAGATAAATCAAAAGGCATTGGTGGAAAATTAAAATCAGAGGCCATTGATATTGGAACACGTTATGCCGTTCGAACAATGTTGAATACACAACGAGAAGCGGTTGATAAATTCATGAGAAGTCCAACAGGAAGATATCTCGTAATAGGACAAAATATTTACATTATCTATTCTGATTTTCAGAGTATTGAGGCACAAGTAAAGTACTCAAAAGAAAAAAAAGAAACACTTGAGTACTTAAAGTCTAAGTATACTGGTTCTATTGAAAATCGCCAAGAGACAACACTTTTTGAACTAGAGTATCAAAAAATATTTCTTCAGGTCCTAGATGTTATAGCTCCAGAGGTTTATGCGATGATCGATGGTGATAAAATGAAAAATGAATTAAGTTTATGTATTTCGGATATTGGATGCGAAAAGTCTTACCAGTTCTTCAGCGAAGATATGAAAACAGTGTTTGCAAATTACCCTGTGGAAGATCAAAAGAAGATGGGGGAAACATTAAAAAGTAGTTATGCGCTTGAGCATTTTATCAGAAGCCAGAAGAAGGGTGTTGTTTTCGCAAATTATGACATGAAAAAAATGAATGAAAGTATTGAAAGAGATGTGAAAATTGTCGAAGAGAATGCAAATATTCTGAATGATAAGAAAATGATACCTATAGCTCAATTAGAAAAATCAACTAAAGCAGATTTTGATGAATATTTTAATTTTTATTCAGGAATGCTTAGGCCAGACTTTAATACAATTACATTTGAGCAGGTTCAAAAATTATCTAATGGAAGAATAGTAAAACCAAAGGCTAAAAAGGTTACTCTGGAAAGTCAGAATGTGGCGTTAAAGACAGAATCAAATAAAGAGACAGAAGATCTCGATTTGAAAGAAATTGAAAAAAAACGGTTTCAATATAATATTTTGTATAAAAAAGATGATAATATTTGGCTGAAAATTCATCAACGTTACAAGAAAAAATATAAGGACCTACTTTAAGTAGGCCCGGTTCTCATCTTCCAACAGTAACAGTAATCCAATTTTTTGAGAAAGCAGATTTAAGTTCCTTTTGGAAATCGGCATACTTCAAAGTAGAAATTTCTTTATTAGACTCATGGAAATAATCAAGTCCCTTTCCTTGTAAAGTTGGAACAGAGTAGACATTTGCATAATCATCATTAACTTGAAGATTGAGTTGATTTTGTCCCTCTATCATTATCTTAATACGATCGAAGTCTTGTTTTGAAAGACCTTCTTTACTAAGTCTATCGATAATAGTTTTAATGGCATCAATTGCTGCTTCAACTTTATCATGACCACTGGCCATGTAGATCCCCCAGTAACCAGCTTCAAGAGCATTCATATGTACTGGCTGGGCTACATAACAAAGTCCTTTTCTGTCTCGAACATCTACAAAAAGTTCAGAAGATTGACCAGAAAGGTGAGTTGTAATCATTTTTAAAACAGTATTTTCTTTGCTAGAAAGCGACTTTGTCTGCGTACCAATAAAGATTTGCGTTTGTTCGCGATCAAAATCGAGATGAAGTGTTTCCGCCTTAAGTTTCTTCACTGGCTTCGCCTTGAGTTTTACAATTTTACGTGCCTTTAGTGATTTTGTATGTAGTTTGATTTCTTCAATTACTTCTTCTGCTGTTAGGTCTCCACAATATGTAAAAAGAATCTCTCGCTTTTTGAGATTGTCATCATGAAGTTTGACTATATCAGCTCTTTTGATTTTTTTAATTGAATCCTCAGTGCCAATGATACTTTGTCCATAAGGGTGTCCTGCAAAGAGCTTCTCTGTAGCTAATCTGAAACAATTTTTTGTAGCATCTTCTTTTTGAGCATCTAAGCTTCTCTTAATCATTTTGATTTCATGTGTAAGATGCTTTTGTTGAAAAGACGGTTCCATCAAAGACTTAAGGAAATGATTACTCAACTCCTTAAAGTGGTCTGTTTGACCATGCATCGTTAATCCAAAAGCATTTTTTCCAGAGAAGTGACTAAGGCTTGCTGATTTATTTTCAAGATCATGTCTTAATGCTTCCTGTGAAACCCCTTTGTAACCTTTTGTGAGGAGACTTGCTGTAATACTGTAAATTCCACTCGTTTTTTGTGTTTCTTCAGTAATTCCACCTTTAAGGTAGGCGTGAAGAACGAAAGTCGGAGTCATTGGGTTGTGACGATATAATAAATTAATTCCCGGAATAACTTCATAAAGGGAAGTATTCGGATCATACTTTGACTTCGTGACTTTGTAATTTTCGCTCTTAATGGGCTTTGTATGTCTTGAAATATTTTTTGAAAGTGTCTCAAGTGGTTTCTTGTAGTTTTCTAACTGCTCAGACTTTGGAAGTTGAAGGCTAATGTGCATTGGGCGCGAGAAAATATCTTGGTATGCGGCATTAACTTCTTTTAAAGTGGTCTTTCTAATTCTTTCGATGAAAATATTCTCACTTTCAATATTTTCGGTCTGTGCATAACTGCTTCCTAGAGCAAAGGCAAAAGACTCAATCGATTCTTTTGAATACACTTTAGAAGCAATGTATTGATTCTTAATTTTAGTAATATCTTCTGATGAAATACCATTTTTTATAATATTTCCAAGTGTATCTTCAAGAAGCTTTATAACTTTCTTATAGTTTTCGACAGGAAAATTGATTCTTAAAAAATGAATGCCACCTTCACAGAAAAACATTGTAGATGAAGCACAGTGATTAGCAATAGAGTCCTTAAGAACAAGAGCTTTGTGTAATGGTGAACTTTCCCCATGTCCCAAAGTATTATAGGCCAGGTCTTCAGCTGCTGCTGATTTATGATCCATTCCAGGAGATTGAATCGTAAGGGATAGCTGTCCCATCCTAACATCTTTGTTGTGCATTTCAATTGTCGGTTTCGACTTCAGCTTAAATGATGGCTTCTTTGCAGCATTTCCATTTGGAAGCTCGAAAGATTCAATCTTCTTGATGATCTCTTCTTTTCTTGAAATATCTCCAGCAACGACAAGAAAGGAGTTCGAACTATTGTAATATTTTTCACGAAAGTTCATTAGCTGTTCGCGTGAGAAGTTTTTAATTGTTTTTTCATTTCCTAGAATTGCGTGAGCATAACCACCAGTGAAAGAAGACTTTTGAATCTTATGAAAAGAGTATTGATTTGGACTATCAATACTTCTTCTGAATTCTTCAAAAACTACTTCACGCTCTGGAATAAGATCTTCAATTTTAAATTGTGGATTAGAAACCATGTCGAGAAGAATATCTAGTGTTTGATTTAGATTTGAGTTGGGAGTATTGATGTAATAGCAAGTGTAATCAAAAGATGTGAATGCATTAATCTCACCACCGAACGACTCCACTTCGTGAGCAATGGCTGCTCCAGGTCTCGTTTGCGTTCCTTTGAAAAACATATGCTCGAGAAAGTGTGCAATTCCATGATCTTCCCTGGCTTCAAGTGTGCTTCCAGCTCTAAACCAAATCTGAGCTGTCGCAACGTTACTACCTGGTAAATCAACGAAGATAACTTCGAGGTTGTTTTTTAATCTATCAATTTCGTATTTCATTTACAGAATCTTCCTTTTATTGAGATATACTTATATAGAATAAACTATTAATGACTTAATTAAAAACGAGTGGAAGTTTGCACCTCAATTCCCTTTATTTACATTATCCGTTTTGTCGTCATCTTTGCAATTACTGTGATTTCTACAAGAATGTGCCTAAAAATGATGATGAAGTCACAAAATTTGAAGCTCTTTTAGGGCAAATGATTGTGAGACAAAAGAGCTTAATGTCCGAACTCGGTTACCAGTGGGGGGATCTTGAAACTATCTACATTGGTGGTGGAACCCCTTCTTTGTGGGGAAGGAGAGGTGCAGGCTATATTAGGAATTTTCTACTTAATGAGAAAGTATCAATAACTTCAAACTGTGAATTCACACTGGAGGTAAATCCTGGTAGTTGGACAAGTGAAGGACTCGAAGATTGGAAAAAAAGTGGAGTAAATCGCTTTTCATTGGGAATACAATCCCTGGATTCACGTTTCATTAAGCTACTTGATAGAGTTCACAATATTGATGATGTCTATGCGACACTCGAAAAATTTAAGGAGATGGATGCAAATTTCTCGGTAGATTTTATGTTAGGGCTTCCACAGTCAGAGACACTTAATAGAGATGTTATTAAAGAGCTTGAAACAATTTTGACATATAATCCAAGTCATATCTCTCTCTATATTCTTACGACGAAAGATCACTACGTTCATCAAAGTACAATCCCATCAGATGAATGGATTGAAAAAGAATACTTAGCAGTTAGTGAGTATCTTCAAAAGAATGGATTTGAGCACTACGAAGTCTCAAATTTTGCGAAAAAAGGAATGGCATCAAAGCATAACCTACGTTACTGGCAAATGAAGTCGGTTGGAGCTCTAGGGCCATCTGCGACGGGATATCTAAGTGAAAAGAATTATCGCTATAAATGGAAAGTTTCCACAGCTGATTTTGTGCCTGAAGTACTAGAGAAAAAAGATGTAGTATTAGAAACTCTTTATATGAATCTAAGAATAAGTGACGGATTATCTCTGACATTTTTTAACGATAAAGAGAAAGATGAACAATTGGCTGTTATCGCCGAGTCATGGATAAATAGGGGGCTTGGAGAGATTCGAGGGAGAAGAATTATTTTGAATTCTCGTGGTTTTTTAATTCTCGATTTTTTAATGGATGAAATCTTTTCCAAAATCAACTTCTAGTTCAAGAAAAAGCTAATAAAGTCGATAAATTACGCGAGGTAATTTATGCGTATTTATATTTTCTTACTAATGTTTTTAACAATTGTTTCTTGTGGTCATGTTGATAAACGTGGACCAGATTCTATAAATGATGAAATTAATATCATTGCCGGCCAACAGTGGAAGAATCTAAAGCAAGAGCGAAAATTAGAAGTCTATAAGATTAGAAATAACTTAATCAAATTTATGCTTGAGAGTTGCTACAAAACTGATGCTCAAAAAATAGAAGCATTTAAGCAAGCTCAAGCTTATCTAGTCGATTCAACTGAAAAACTTGGATTTAATATTAAAAACGATAAGCTTGGAAATTCTGATGTTTATAAAGTTATTTTAGATCCTCCTAGATGGACTCTTAAAGACGAAGTTGAGTGGATGAATGCTCAGGTAAAGAAAACTAATCCTTCTGCTTTAAATGTAGATGGGACTTCATACCTCTCTCACTTATCTGCACTTGATATTGGAAGTCTTCCTGACATTCAAGAGAATGATGTTTTTTCTAATCAAGATTTAAGTGAATTGATGACAGCTTTAAAGTCAAACAATGCTTCTGATGAAGTTCCACTACTAGTCGTCAATAAGTTTGAGAATAAGGTAACTACTTATTTTGATAAAATTAGAAACCTTGGAACAGAGCTAGCTGCAACAGGACAAGTTAATATTGGAAACGAGGAAGCTGAAAAATTCTTTGTAAAGTTCCTCGATTACTATTATTCAAATGTCGATATCAGTGTGATTAAAAATATATTAAATGATGTCGTTGATATTGGAAGAGAGCCAACTCAAATGGAGCTGGTGCAAGTTATGTTCAAAAATTCTGGACCAGGTCTTGGGAAAACATTACAGCAAATGGGGAAAGATCCAAATATGGGTGATTCCCTCGCCGAAGTGATATCAGTTTTAGAAGATGATGGAAAAGCTGTTCCACAATATTTAGTTGAGAGAACAGTTAAAGCTGATAAAGGTGGATTTAGAGTATCTAAAATCAGTGAGAAGCCTCTTGGGACTGGAACTATGGCCCAGGTTAACAAAGCAAGTCTAACGAGAAATGGCATAAGTGAAGTTGTCGCACTGAGGTTTTTAAAACCTGGAATTGAAGCAAGGGTGAACGAAGACCTAAAAATCTTAAAGGACTTTATAGAAAAAATGGGTAATGAGGGCGAATTGTCAGAAGACTTTCTTCCTAGTGCAAGAAAACTCGTAGAAAGTATTTCAACTTTCTTAAAGTCAGAGCTTGATATTGCTGATGCCATTAAAAAACAAGATTATGCTAGAAAAGTATATGAGCAAAAAATAAATGTTGTAATTGATAAAAAGAAGTACGAAGTGGATATTAAAGTACCTAAGGTTTATTATCCGGAGACGGGTAAGAAAACGAAACTTCATATTCAAGAGTTTATTACATTTGGAGAAAAATTCTCTTCTCTCGATGATAAATTTGCTAGGTCTGCAGTTGCTAAGGCGATAATGCAAACATGGTTTGAAGAAGCATTAATTAAATCTGGATTTGTGCATAGTGATCTTCACCAAGGTAACTTTACTGTTCGAAATGTTACCCCAGACTCGGCACAGGTTGTTCTTTTTGACTTTGGGATGAGTGAAACTTTGACCAAAGATACCCGCCAATCATTTATCATGATTGGTGCAGGTGTTGAATTTAAGAAGCCTGCTTTGATTGCAGATGGTATCCTTTTAATGGATAAAGAGAAAGCCAGCAGACAAGCTCGAAAAGAGCTAATCAAAAAAATTACAGCAGAAATTAATCATATTGATAAAACTGAAGATTGGATTGTTTGGGCCTTAAAAGAGGGGCATCTTAAAAATGATCAGCTTGGAACTTTGGCACGTGGTGGAGTTCTCGTCTCTCAACTAGGAAAAATCGTCGGTAATGAAACAATGCATGAAGATATTGTAGAAGACCTTTTGGCTAAAAATGCAATTAAGGCCTTTGGGAAAAATAGTGATTTTCCTTTAACTAAAGGACAAGTATTTAGAATTGGGACGTCATCTTGTGCTAAAAGCATCAAGAGTTTTTTTTCTTTCGGTAAGTCTAAGTAATCATTATGGTTAAGGGGCTTTACGAATAATTATAATCATGGCTAGAATATTCCTTGGAATTGAGACAAGGACGTTAAATGAAAACTATTCTAGCCGTAATGCTATCTTTGCAAGTTTTTGCAAATCTCCCGTGGGGAAACTTAGAAAATGTAAATGCAACCTATTCTTCACCTGAAGGGAAGGCCACTGCAAAGTATCTTAATCTTGAAGGATTTGGAGAATACTCATCTCCCGAACTATTTGTAAAAAATAATGAAGGAATTCTTGTTTTTTCTTTTGAAGATAAGAAATTTGAAATTGATCTTTCTTTATTTGCAGTTAACGATGCAGATAATGTTAAAGTTAAGAACCTCAATCTTGTAAATAACAAAGAAAAAATTAATCTTAATTTCGATAGTATCTATGCCAAAGCAGCTCTAACAGATGCAAAAATTCACAATGTGGAATTTGATTGTAAGAGAGAGGCAATACATGATGATATGTATGGAGACCTTTTTCAAACGTGTTTCACAAATTCTGATATTTTCTTTAAAAGATTTGATTATTACTCTGAAGAGAGAAGTTTTAAAAACTTTATTGATGAAAAAACTAACCATACAGATATTGTGGTTAAGAATATTGAAATTCATGTTAAAGATGAAAGATTCAATGGTAAATTAGAAAGTAATCTTACTTTTGGAATTGATGTGAGATTTGATGGCGAAGTAAAGTATTATGCAGATAAGCAAATGGTTGAATTAAAAGTTGATAGTGTCAGAGCGTCTCTTTTCAGTATCAGATCAAAGGTGTTTAAAGAATTAGATGGAAATGTTCCGGATAATATTGTTGTTGATGAACCATATATCAGAATTTATATTCCTTAAATTTAAAATAGGATAAGGCTTATGCCTTATCCTGAACTTTCTTTTTTATCCCAATCTTCATCGCCGCAAAAAACAAAGCAATCAATGGACTAATGTAATTAAAGAACGCATAAGGAGCATATGTTAGAGTGCTAACTCCTAATACTCCAGATTCGTAGGCACCACAACTATTCCAAGGAATTAATGGTGATGTAACAGTCGCAGAATCTTCTAGTGCACGAGATAAATTCTCTGGCTCAAGATCATAGTCATCATAAGCAGTCTTAAACATTCTACCCGAGACAACAATTGCAAGGTACTGATCTGATGCCGTAGCATTTAGAAATAAACAACTTGCTAGAGTGGCGCCGATCAAGCTTCCGGCTCCGGTTACAAGCTTTAAAATTGCAGATGCAATTGTTTGTAGCATACCAGTTGCTTCAAGTGTTCCCCCAAGGATCATTGCAGAAATAATTAACCAAAGAGTTGAAAGCATACCTTTCATTCCTCCTCGGTTTAGAAGTGAATCAATCACTTTATGGCCAGTTTCAAACTCAAAACCACCATATGAGACCTTTGTTAAAATCGTATAGAAACTCTTTATACTATTGTCACCCATAATTTGTGAGATCATTTCTCCTTGAAAAATAAGTGCAACAACTGCTCCAGCAAGAATACCAAATGCTATCGCTGGTAATGCTGAGACTCTCTTTCTAATCATAAATAATACAACCGCAGGTGGAATAAACAGAAAAGGTGAGATGTGAAAATGTTTATCAAGTGTCTCTTGAATTGTGAGGATTGATTGTTCATCAAGAGCCTGACCTGAATAGAAAAAACCAAATATAGCATAGAGTATGATCGCTATGATAATTGCTGGTCCGGTAGTAAATGTCATATGTCTAATATGTTTAAACAAATCAGTCCCGGCCATAGCTGCTGCAAGATTAGTAGTATCTGAGAGTGGAGACATCTTATCTCCAAAGTAAGCACCTGAAACAATTGCCCCCGCGATTAGCCCAGATGGGAGTCCTAAAGTTTCTCCTATCCCAAGTAAGGCAATACCGATAGTTCCAGTTGTTGACCAACTACTTCCTGTTGCAAGAGCTGTGATGCAACAGATGATGCAAGCTACTGGTAAAAAAATGACTGGAGATATTAGCTTTAATCCATAATAAATCATTGCTGGAACGGTACCTGACAAGATCCACATTCCAATTAAAGCTCCAATGACAATTAATATGTTCATGGCAGAAATTGATGAAGTTAAAGACTCAACAATACCTTCTTCTATTTTGCTATAACTGACTCCTTGGATGAAATGTCCAATAAAGCCTGCAACTAGGGCACTTAGTAGGAGTGCTGTTTGGTTGGCCCCTGATGTAGCATCATCTTTGAAAATGATGACATTAATAATTAAGAGAAAAACTAGAAGTATAACGGGGATAAGTGATAAAAATAAAGTTGGTTTTTTCATATTGAGTTCCTTCATGGTACGATAAATAAAATTATAAGCTTTAATAAGGAATAATGAAAGATGGAAGACAAGTATTTATGGTTAGAAGAGGTAGAAGGATCAGAAGCCCTAAGCTGGGTAAATGATCGAAATACGATAACTGAAAAATACTTTGAACAAATTGATAGCTTCAAGAAAGATACAGAAGATGCTCTCGCCATTTATAACGATAAAGATAAACTTCTCAGTGTTAATTTTGTAGGAGATTATGTTTTTAATTACTTCAGTGATGAGAACAATAATATTGGCCTTCTTCGAAGAATGCTTGTTTCTGACTTTAATCAAAAGAAGACAAATTGGGAGTTAGTAATTGATTTCGACATTCTTTCCGCAGCGGAGAATAAGAAGTGGGTTTATCAAGGTTTAGTAGCCGCACCAAACAAGAAACGTGCAATAATTTTCATTTCAGATGGTGGAAAAGATGAATATGTCACTCGTGAGCTTGATCTCGACACTCTTCAGTTTGTCGAAAAAAATCCTTTTAATTTCACACCTTCAAAAGGTTGGCTTGATTACTTAGATAATGATCGTGTTATATGTACTCATGTCGTGAATGAGGATGATAATAATAGGTCGGGATATCCTCGACGAGTAAGAATTGTAAATCGTGGTGAACATATAAATAACTCAAATGCGATTTACGAGGCCGATAAAGGAGGAGCATTTTGCTATCCATTTGTTTGCGATGATCAGGCTTTTATTTTAGACCGTAGTTCTTTTTTTGAAGGAAAACTATTACAGATTAAAAAGCAAGGTATCCTTGAACTAGAGGTCCCTCCACGTCACACTTTTTATGGTGTTGTTTCTGGATTTCTCATTATTTCTATCAATGAAGATTGGGATGGGTTTTATTCAGGGGATCTTTTAGCTGTTCAATATGACGATCTTGGAAAAGTTAAGGATTCGAAACTAATATATCACCCAAAAGATCGTGAATCATTTGAATACTCGTATGTCGCAAAAGATAAGGTCATCCTTATTCTTGATCGAGATATTCGAGGAAATCTTCTTGAGTTTAACTTTGATAGCGAAAGTGAGACTTGGAGATGTACTGAGATTACTTTTGAAAAAGAATTAAATATTACCGCAGTTATTTCATCAGAAGATCGTAATGATTATTACTTTTATTCATCTTCATTTAATTCTCCAACGACTTTAAGTTACAAGGATGAAAAGGGTATTTCAAATATTCAATTTGGCAGTTCTTTCTTTGATTATGATGATGTTGTTGTGAATCAAGAGTATGCAAAATCAAAAGATGGAACAATGGTTCCATACTTTATTATGCATAAGAAAGATGTTGTCTATGATGGGACTAATAAGACTATTCAGTATGGCTACGGTGGTTTTGAAATTGCACTGAAACCGAGTTTTTCAAATTTAACGGGTAAGCTATGGCTAGATAAGGGTTACGTCTATGTTGTTGCTAATATCAGAGGTGGCGGAGAATTTGGACCGAGTTGGCACCAAGCAGCTCTCAAGCACAATCGTCATAAGGCCTACGAAGATTTTTTCGCCGTTTCAGAGAAGCTTATTGAAGATAAAGTAACTTCTCCTGAGCATCTCGGAGCTTGGGGGGGAAGCAATGGTGGTCTTTTGATGGGAGTCTGTATGACACAAAGACCAGATCTTTATAATGCGATTATCTGTGCTGTTCCACTCCTTGATATGCTTCGCTATCATAAACTTTTAGCAGGGGCGAGTTGGATTGGTGAGTATGGTGATCCAGAAATTGAAGAAGATTATGAGTACTTGGCTTCTTATAGTCCTTATCAAAATTTGAAAGTGAATGATAACTTTCCAAAAGTGTTATTTAAAACTTCAACAAAAGACGATAGAGTTCACCCCGGGCACGCCCGAAAGATGGTAGCAAAATGTATTGAACTGGGTGCGGATAGTCTTTATTTTGAAAATATAAATGGTGGGCACGCTGGAAGTTCATCAAATGATGAGTACGCAGTTGATAAAGCAATGGCCTATTCTTTCTTTGAGATTAATCTTTAGGGAATTTCTTAACAGAATGCTAATTTGATCTTAGAAGTAAATTTATTAATAATGGCAAAAATTTATAACAGGATATAGTATGAAAATTTTTAAAGTGGCTCTTCTTGGAGCATTCTCATTAAATGCTTTTTCTTGGGCAACTAATGGTCACCGTATTGTAGGTGAGGTTGCTTCACATTACGTAAACAAAGAAACTAAAACTCAAGTTTCAAAAATACTTAAAGGTTACTCTCTTGCTGATGTTGCAAACTGGGCCGATTTTATTAAGTCTGATCCTACTTGGAGAAAAGCAAATCCTTGGCACTATGTAACAATTAAAGATGGTCAAACATACGCGACTTCAGAAAAAGTCAAAGAAGGTGATGTAGTTTGGGCCATAAATAATTTCTGCGGTGTTCTTGGAAACAAGAAAGCTAAGGGCCAGGATCGTGAAGAAGCATTGAAATTCCTTGTACACTTTGTGGGAGATATTCATCAACCGCTTCATGTTGGCACAGGAAAAGATCGAGGCGGAAATGATGTTGAGCTTAAGTGGTTCAAGGAAGATGTAAATCTTCACCAGGTTTGGGATGATCATTTAATAAAGATGCAGGACTATTCATACACTGAGTATACTAAGTTTTTGAATCATCCTGTAAAATCTGAGATTGCAAAATGGAAGAAATCTACAATTGAAGACTGGATTCAAGATGCTGTAGCTCAAAGAGAAGCGGTTTATGACATCGTAAAAAATAGTAAAGATTACGCGAAGTACGGTGAATATAAGTACAATTATAACAATATTGGAAACCTGAACGCGAACTTATTTAAAGCTGGAGTCCGCCTCGCAGCAACCATTGAAAAGTGTCTTAAAAACGGGAAAATGTAAGAATCATTATATTACTGGCTCGTGCGCATTGCGAAACGAGCTGGTCTTTCACTTTAAATTCAGCAGTTTAGCAAAAACGCACTTTTTTTTTATTCCTAACATTGACATTAATTCATTCAATCCCATTTTTAGTAATGAGAATGATTTTTATTAAATAAAAAGGATTGGAAATGTCGGAAACTGAAACAACAAATGAAGAAGTTATGAAAGAAGCAAAGAAAGCTTCTGAAGAAGCTCATGAGGCGCTAGAAGAAGTTAGAGAGGTAGAAGCTGAAGTTCAAGAGTTGAGAGATGAAGTTTCTGAGGAAAAGAAAGAATTAGAAGAGTTTAAAAATAAATTCTACTATCTTGCAGCTGAGATGGAGAATATGAAGAAGAGACATGATAGAGACCTTCAAAATCAAATTAAGTTTGGTTCTGAAAAGATCTTAAAAAATCTTCTGGATGTTGTAGATAATTTAGAAAGAACAATGATGGCCATTGAAAAAGATGAAGACGATAAAGTAAAAAACATCTACACAGGTATCGATATGGTTAAGAATCAGTTCTTAGACGTTTTAAAGCAAAATGGATTAGAGCAAGTTGAAGCAATTGGAAAAATCTTTGATCCAAACTTTCATGAAGCATTGGCGCAACAGCCAGCTGAAGGAAAGCAAGATGATGAAGTTATTCAAGTATATCAACAAGGTTATAGCCTAAATGGTAGATTGATTAGAGCAGCAAAAGTAGTAGTAGCAAAAAATTAAGAGAAAAGTATAAGGAGAGTTTTATGGGAAAAATTATTGGGATCGACTTAGGAACAACAAACTCATGTGTGTCTGTTCTAGAAAACGGAAAGTATAAAATTATCGCAAACGCTGAAGGGCACAATACAACTCCTTCTGTAATTGGTTTTGCAAATAACGGTGAGGTTCTTGTTGGACAAGTTGCTAAGAGACAAGCAGTAACAAACCCAACTAAAACTCTATATGGTATTAAAAGACTTATCGGAAGAAAGTTTAAAACTCCAGAAGCTGAAAAATTTGCATCAGTAGCTCCATTTGAAATTTTTGCAAACAAAAATGGTGATGCATGGGTAAAAGTTGATGGAAAAGAAATGTCTCCTCAAGAAATCTCTGCAAAGGTTCTTCAAAAGCTTAAGAAAGCTGCAGAAGATTACTTAGGTGAAACAGTTTCTGAAGCTGTTATTACAGTTCCGGCTTACTTCAACGATGCTCAAAGACAAGCAACAAAAGATGCAGGTAAAATTGCTGGCCTTGAAGTAAAAAGAATTATCAACGAGCCAACTGCTGCGGCACTTGCTTACGGATTAGATACTAAAAAAGATAAGAATATTGCAGTATTTGACCTTGGTGGTGGTACATTTGATATCTCTATTCTTGAAATCACTTCTGACGGTGTTTTCGAAGTTAAAGCTACAAATGGAGACACTTTCCTAGGTGGTGAAAACTTTGATGAATCAATCATTGACTACTTTGCTGATGAATTCCAAAAGCAAGAAGGAATTGATTTAAGAAAAGATCAAATGGCACTTCAAAGACTTAAAGAAGCTGCTGAAAAAGCTAAGCACGAACTATCGAATGTTAACAACACTGACGTTAACCTTCCATTCATTACTGCTGATGCTTCAGGACCAAAACACTTAAACCTTCAAATGTCTCGTGCGAAATTTGAAGATCTAATTTCTAAGTTTATTACTGACCTTGCTAAGCCATGTTTAACTTGTATTGAAGATTCAGGTCTTGATAAGAATGAAATCGATGAAGTTATCCTAGTTGGTGGTTCAACAAGAATCCCAGCGGTACAAGCAAGAGTAAAGGAAATCTTTGGTAAAGAAGCTTCAAAAGGTGTTAACCCAGATGAAGTTGTTGCTGCTGGTGCTGCAATCCAAGGTGGTGTTCTAGCTGGTGATGTTAAAGATGTTCTACTTCTTGACGTAACTCCACTATCACTTGGTATCGAGACTCTTGGTGGAGTAATGACTCCACTTATTACAAAGAATACGACTATCCCAACTAAGAAGTCACAAGTATTCTCTACTGCAGTTGATAATCAACCAGCGGTTACAATCCACGTATGTCAAGGTGAGAGAGAATTTGCAAAAGACAATAAGTCTCTAGGAAGATTCGATCTTACAGGAATTAATCCAGCACCACGTGGTGTACCACAAATTGAAGTTATCTTTGATATCGATGCTAACGGGATCGTAAACGTTTCTGCAATTGATAAGGCGACTGGTAAATCTCAAGAAATTAAGATTACTGCAGGGTCTGGTTTATCTGAAGAAGAAATCGAAAGAATGGTACAAGAAGCAGAAGCGAACAAAGAAGAAGATAAGAAAAGAAGAGAAGTTGTTGATACAAGAAACAACTTAGATGCAATGATTCTTTCTTGTGAAAAAATGATCAAAGACGATACAGAAGGAAAAATTTCTGCTGAAGATAAGACTGCTCTAGAAGGTGCAATCACTGAAGCGAAAGGAAAACTTGCTTCTGAAAGTATTGATGAGCTTAAAGCAGCTTACGAAACATTACAAAATGCTTCTCATAAGGTTGCTTCAGCGATGTATCAGCAAGGTGCTCCAGGTGCAGACATGGGTGCAGGTGCTGGTCCAGAAGGTGCAACTGATGCAGGTGCTGGTTCTAAGAAACAAGACGATGATGTTGTAGACGCTGACTTTAAAGAAGTATAATTTTAAAAAATAGAACGGGTCACCTTTAGAAGTATTTGCACATGGAGTGTATCTATGACTAAAGGTGATTTCGTCATTATGGGATAAAGAATGAGCAAGAGAGACTATTACGACGTTCTCGGTGTTTCAAAAACTTCATCAAAAGATGAAATTAAAAAAGCTTATCGTAAGCTTGCAATGAAATACCATCCAGATAGAAATCCTGATGACAAGGATGCTGAATCTAAATTTAAGGAAGCGTCTGAAGCGGCAGAAGTTTTATTGGATGAGAATAAAAAAAGAAGATATGACCAATTTGGACACGCTGGTGTCGATGGCCAGGCCGGTGGTTTCGGTGGTGGCGGATTTGGTGGCGGAGGTGACTTTGGTGACCTTGGCGATATTTTCGGCGATATTTTTGGCGACATCTTAGGTGGTGGACGTGGAAGACGTGGTGGTCGTAGACAATCAGGGCGTCCAGGAAATGATCTACAGATGGGTGTGCGTGTCTCTTTTGAAGAGGCGGCATTTGGTGCAAAGAAAACAATTAGTGTAACGAAATTAGCAAAGTGTGGAACTTGTCATGGTTCTGGTGGCAAAGACGGATCTAAGCCATCAACATGTGATATGTGTAACGGTCATGGGGAAGTAAGAAGACAGCAAGGTTTCTTTACTGTAGCTTCGACTTGTCCAAAGTGTAACGGTTCTGGTCAAATGATTAGTGATCCATGTGGTACATGTCATGGTGATGGAAGAGTTAAGAAGAAGTCTGAACTTGAAGTGACTATCCCTGCTGGTATTGATCATGGCCAGCGCTTAAAGCTTTCTAATGAAGGAGATGCTGGTGCACAAGGTGGGCCAGATGGTGATCTTTATATTGTAATTGAAATTGAAAGACATCCAATCTTTGAAAGAGATGGCTTTGATGTTTATTACACAGTTCCAGTTAGCTTCTCGCAAGCTGCGCTTGGTGCTGAGGTTCAAGTGCCAACTCTTGACGGAAAAGTAATGGTGGAAGTTCCTGCAGGTACTCAGTCTGGTAAGAAAATGAGACTGCGTGGTAAAGGGATCCAGAAGCTTGGTGGATACGGAAATGGCGATGCTATTCTAACGATCCATGTTGAAACACCAACAAAGCTTTCAAGTGAACAAAAAGAATTGTTCGAGCAGCTACTTGCTCTTGAAGATGGTGGAAAAAGTAACCCAATGAGTAAGGGGTTCTTTGATAAAGTAAAAGATTTATTTCAATAATTGACTGGCTTCTTAGGCCCTATGCCTAGGAAGCCTTTCATCTCCTAGTAAAACACTCCAGTAAACTCTGTACAGTTTCATTATCTTGAAAAATCTATTAAAATACTCTCATTGTTTTAAACGATTCAAGGAAGATCATGAAAAAGATAATCGTCTATATCTCATTTTTACTTTTAGTTAGTTGCGGTGGGATTTCATTAATTAGTAGAGGAACAGAAAATCTGTACACTCCAGAATTTACAAAGTTAATTGAAAGAGCAAAAGGTGCATATGCAGCAGGAAGTAAAGACACTGCAATCGCACAGCTCGAAGCGATTCAAGATGAGCCGCTACTGCCAACTGAAGTAGCGATGAAGAAAAACTTAATTGGTGTTATTAGGTTTTCGGAAGGAGACTTTGAGCAAGCTATTTATAATTTTAACATGGCACTTACAACTTCCAGTCTTGATGAAAAGCTAACAGCTCAAATTCATCTCAATCTTGCGAGCTCTTATTACAAACTAGGTGATACAGATAATACGCTTTCGACATTACTTCTTTGTGACTTCAAAAAATTAGAAGGAAAGGAATTTCAAAATTATCACAAACTGAGATTCAATGTCGCAAAGGATCTTGGGAGAAAGAAAATTTCTATTGAGTCATTGTTTTGGATGCTCTCAAAAGAAAAAGATTTAGTTGTTTTAAAGTCGAGCCAGCAGTTTAGCGAGTTGGTAACTCTTTATTTCTCATTAGAACAACAGGAAAGAATTAGATTCATTAAAGACTTATCAGATGAGAAAACTCTTATTGCAGGTTATTTAACTTATTTAGAAGTTGAGCAACTATATAATCAGGCGAAGCGTAGTGAGGCATCAAATCTTGCCGGATGGATTACACGCGTATACGAAGAAACACCGAGTATTGTTGAACTTGCAAACAACTTTTTAAGAAGGATTGAAAACTTCGCTTCTTTAAACCAGAGATCAATCGGAATCGTTTTACCGTTAAGTGCTGAAGGACAGAAGGGAATCTTTGCTAGACGCGCTCTTGCTGGTATCGATCATGCGGTAAGAAATCTCAATGAAAGTAACGCAAATAATGAAGGATGGGTTCCACTTATTCTTGAAGTTGCAGATAGCTCAGGCAGTGCAGTTGTTGGAAAAAGAAGAGTCGCAGAGTTAATTGAAAGCAAGAATGTATCACTCCTAATTGGTGGATTATTTTCTAATGAAGCAGTAGCTGAATATGAAATGGCAAAAAAATATGGAACCTTCTTTATTTCTCTATCTCAAGTTTTTATTGATAAGCTACAGAAGAATCATTTGTTAATTGAAGTTCCTGGTTCGGTTGAATCGCAGATCTCAGTACTATTTGAAGAGAAGTTTTTAAGCTCGTTTGGAAAAAAGGCAGCGATAATATTCCCTGATACAGAAAGAGGGAGAGCCTATGTTGACGAGTTCTGGAGAAAAGCATCTGAGTCGGGCTCAACAGTTGTTGGAGTTCATGTCTACGATAGTAAGAATACAGATCAAAGAGATACTGTACAAAAACTTCTAGGTCTTAAATACAAAAGAGAGAGACAGGAAGAACTTGAGATTCTTGAGGAGCTTCATGAGCTTGAGGGAGCAACAAGTATCAGAAGAATTCAAACGTTAAAACCTGAAGTGGATTTTGATTGGGCCTTTATTCCATCAACTCCAGACGATGCACTTCAAATTATTCCATCATTTGGATATTTTGATGCCTTTAATGTTCCTCTTATTGGAGATCCAAGTTGGAGATCAACAAATATCTCTAAAGAAAGTTACAAGCTTGGAAGATTGTACTTTGTTGATGGTGACGTGCCTAAGGGAGAGTCAGACTTCGTAAATAGCTTCAAGAGAAGGAATCAAGAGAGTCCAAGGATCGTTGAACTATTGGGCTATGAGGCCTTTGAAATCGCTAATAATATTCTAGGTAGTGGTGAGTTTAAGTCGAGAGGAGATCTTGAACAGAGCTTAATTACAGCAAATCATGTTACTGGCTTAACAGGTGATTGGGTTTTAAAAGAGAATGTTTGGCTTAAGAAAATGAATTTGATGAATCTTTACAGAGGAAAAACCTCTAAGATGAAATTAGAGGAAGTAAAAGCTGAATAACAGCTTTTACTTCTTAGCGTTAATTCTTTTAAGAATTCTTGCTTTTTTCTTTGCTTGACCAGTTTTTCTTTTCATTTTTAGAGCTGATCTTTTTCTTCCTGCACCCATGGTATATCCTTTTGCTTAGTGTTAAAATGATTAGTTATACTAGAAAAAAAGCTTTGAATTGGCAAGTGGTAGATTGTCATCAAATATTATTTAAGGGCAATAAATAGTTGTCAAAAAAAATACGTAAATGGTACATTTTATGTAGTTAAATGCAATGGATGCATAAAATAAAGGTGTAACGGAATGCGCAATGCGAAAAAGAAAGTAACTAAAAAAGTTACTTCGAAAAATAATACAATTAAAAAGAAAACAGCTAAAAAAGTTACTAAGAAAGTATCAACAAAAAAAGCTGTTAATTCGAAGCCTGGAATCGACACGGCCTTTGTTGATGACTTAGCTTTTCAAGAAATAAATCTCGTTAAAAAAACAACTAAGAAACTTGCAACAGATCTTGAATTAAAAAGAGCTGCATTAAGAGCGAGAAGAATCCACTGGAACAATGATAAAAAGCAAATCGCAATTGATATGCTTGAGAGATACACTGGACATGACTTTGGTGATTTTCAGCAACAGATTATTTTAACAAACTTCCACTACTACATTGAGAGATTCAATATACTTCTTGATGATAGTCATTATACAGAAGGTTCAGCTTTTAAGGCAGCATCTTCTAAAAAAGCAAAAGTAACTATTATTGAGTTTGGTGTTGGTGCTGCGATGGCCGCCTTAATTGGTGAGCTTATTTCTGTAGTACAGCCAAAAGCAGTTCTATTTCTAGGTATGGCCGGTGCGGTTCACCCATCTTTAAAAGTTGGTGACTTCGTTCTTCCAATTGCTTCTATTAGGGCAGAAGGTGTTACTGAACACTTCTTACCAAAGCAAGTACCTGCTCTTCCAACTTTCAAGGTTCAAAAATTTGTTTCACAAATTCTTGTTGAACATGGATACGATTATAGAACAGGGACAATTCACTCGACAGATTACCGTTTTTGGGAATTTGATGAAAGATTCAAAGAAAAATTAATTGAGGAGAGAGTTCTTGCTGTTGAGATGGAAACTGCAGCACTCTTCGTTTCGTGTTTTGTTTCTAAAGTAAATATTGGAGCATTACTTTTAATATCAGATTGTCCAATGACTAAGGATGGAATTAAGACAAAGAAATCTGCAAAGAGTGTATTTAGAAATTACACTGACAGACATATCGAGTTAGGGATTGAAGCAATGGCTGATATCGCTGATAGAGGTGAGAACGTAAGACATTATCACTGGTAAAAAATAGTTAAAATTTAAAAAGGATATACAAATGTTTAAAAAAGTTTTTGATTGGTTTTCAAATGATCTAGCGATCGATTTAGGTACAGCGAATATTCTTGTTTATGCAAAAGATAGAGGAATCATTGTAAATGAACCATCTGTAGTTGCTGTTCATCAAGGTTATAAAGGACAGAGTAAAGTTCTTGCTGTTGGTATTGAAGCAAAGCAAATGCTTGGTAGAACTCCAGGATCAATTAAAGCAATTCGACCAATGAAAGATGGTGTTATCGCTGACTTTGAAGTTACTGGAGCGATGTTAAAATACTTTATTCAAAAATCACTATCAGGATCAAAACTTGTTAAACCAAGAATTATCATTTGTATTCCATTTGGTATTACGCAAGTTGAGAAAAGAGCAGTTAAAGAATCAGCTGAACAGGCTGGAGCTAGAGAAGTTTATCTGATTGAAGAACCAATGGCCGCGGCAATTGGTGCAGGTCTTCCAATTACTGAACCATCTGGAAATATGATTGTTGATATCGGAGGGGGAACAACTGAAGTTGCTGTTATTTCTCTTGGTGGTATCGTTTACTCTCAGTCTGTAAGAGTTGCTGGTGATAAATTTGATGAGGCAATCGCGTCTTATATTAAGAAAAAATATTCTCTTCTAATTGGAGAGAGAACTGCTGAAGCAATTAAAATATCTATTGGTAATGCATACCCTTTTGATGATGAAGTTAAAACTTTCGAAGTTAAAGGTAGAGATCTTATTGCTGGAGCTCCAAAGATTATTGAAGTTACTTCGGATGAAATTAGAGATGCTCTTGCAGACCCAATTGCTGAAGTTGTAGAAGCGATTAAGACTTCTCTTGAAAAAACTCCACCTGAACTAGCTGCTGATATCGTAGATAATGGCATTATTCTCGCAGGTGGTGGTTCTCTTCTTGCAAACCTTGATATTCTTATTAAGGAAAAAACAGGTCTTCCTGTTGCTCTTGCTGAGGATCCATTAACATGTGTTGTTCGCGGATGTGGTAAAGCGCTTGAGGAGATTGAACTTTTAAAGCAAGTTGCGACGTTGTCATAAAAAATTAATTTGAGGTAAGAATGAATCAGGATGATTTGTTTCTAAAATTAGAGCTCTCGGATATAGAAAATAAACTAAGAGAGCTCCTCTTTTCTAGACACCCACTTAAAATTTGGGAAGATGTTAATACATATGCTCGTGTAGAGCTTAAGTCTGTTGAAAATCTAAGTTTAAAAATTGCAAAATTTGATTTCTATAATGAAGAGAAAGTTTACTTTGTATCTTTTAATCTGCGTGGGATGAATTACTACTTTCGTGCAACAACGGAGGAACTTGACGGAGATGTTAAATTAACTCCTCTGGGTGATATTTATCGAGTCGAAAGAAGAAGAGATGTAAGACTAAGAATGCACCCTCGTGTCCCAAGTCAACTTTATCTTAAAATTGATAGAGAAGATGAAGTGGACACAGGAAATGTTCTATCTATCAATAAAGTTGATAATAAAGAAAGAGCACTTTTCCAGTCATTTCAAGAAGAGTTGCGAGGCGTCCCTGAAATTGGCGGAGTTAAAGTTTTAGATTTATCTGAGAAAGGACTATCGGCCGTTTGTAGTTCAAATGAAGCAAAATTAATTACCTATTCTAAACCAACATCAGCTATTTTAATTGTTGAAAAAAATAATGTTGTTATTGAAGATATCGAAGTAATTTATGAAGTAGATTATCTTGATGTCCGCTTAGAGGGGGTTGGAATGAAGAAACTTGGGATGAGTTTCTCTGCAAACCCAAAGCTAAGTGAGTTGATTAATAATTTGAATGATGAGTCTATTGTGTTGTCATCTTTAGATGAGGAATTTGCAAAGTTTATAGATCAATTAGAGGGGTAGGCATATTAAATTAATAAATTTCTTATACCTATTAATGTTTTCAAGCTGCGCTTATCTTAATCTTGATAAAATTGAAGTAAAGCCTGAAGAGGCCAGCTTTGTTCAGACTGAAGAAGCTGGATCATACAAAGTTCAAAGAAGTATCGGTTATAATAAAGATAAGGATTTCATCAGCAAAACTTTAATTACTGATATGGAAAAACCTGATGTCGTAGTCGAAAAGTCTGTTACATTCTCAGAAGTATATGAACTAAATAAAGATTCAAAAATTTTTAGGCCAATTAAGTCAGAAGCAATCTATTTTTTAAATGGTCAAAAATACGTGACAAAACTTGCTCTTGATTACAAAAAAGAAATAGTTCGAATTACGATGGATTCGCCAGAAGATCAGTGGAATGGCACAAAAGAGTATTCCATGCCAAAAGGGAATGGAGCGATTTGTTTTTACTCCATTGTAACTGAATGTGCTGTTGTATCTAGTTTCTTCGAAAATGCTGTTAAAAATAACTCTGGAACAATGAATTTCATACTTGTGTGGGAAGGTTATCCATATTTTCATGAACAGTTTTTAAATCTTCCACCAACTCCAATTACCGAAGCAACAATTTCTTACGATGGCAGAAACAGTGCGGGGTTCTATCGTTTTACTCTGAATGCTGGTGGACAAAGTCAGTTCTACTTCATTAACAAGAACGGACAACTTGTAAATCATTATTGGTCATCACAGGCATATACAAGGGTTCGTAGATAATGAAGTTCTTATTGAAAACACTTTTTACGCTATTGATGGCCATTACAATTATATTCTTTGCCTTGAGGATGACTCCAGGTGATCCGGTTGAAAGACTACTTGGACCTGAAGCAAAGCAGGAGGAAATAGTAAAATATCGTTCTGAGTTAGGTTTAGATAAAACAATTACTCATCAATATTTTGATTTTGTAAAAGGGATCTTTTCTCTTAATCTAGGCAAATCATTTTTTAATAAAGAAACAGTTGTTGAGTTACTTGGTGAGCGAATGAAGCCAACGTTGACATTGGCCTTGATTTCAATCCTCATCTCTACTCCGATCGGATTAATTCTTGGAACCATTGCAGCAGTTAATCAAGGTAATCTTAAAGACTACGGTGTTCGATTTGGAAGTTTGATATTGTTATCCTTTCCAATTTTTTCCTTGGCCCCGCTCTTAGTACTCGTTTTCGCAGTTAAGGCCGGAGTGTTGCCCGTGTCAGAATGGACGAGTTTATCACATATGGTGTTACCTATTTTAACTTTGGTTCTTCCTCTTTCATCAGTGATAATACGAGTTATGAGAAATAAGTACTTGGAAGAGGTTAGTAATCTTTGGGTTCTTGTTCTTCAGGCTAAAGGGTTATTTAATAAAGCGATTTTACTTCGTATAATTAAAGTCTGTATGCCAACAATTTTGAATGTTGTAGCAATTCAACTATCTGTGGTTATGGCGGGGACTATGATCACTGAAACAATTTTTGATATTCCAGGTGTTGGGTCATTACTTTTTGAGGCAATTGGAAATAGAGATTACCCAGTTGTTCAGGGCGTGATCGCATATTCAACTCTAGTTTATATGTTTGTCTATTTCGTTATTGATTTCGTGAATGCAAAACTTGACCCGAGAATCGAGCAATGAAAATAAATAAAGAAATAAAAATTGGTGGAGTTATTCTAGGCATCTATTTCTTGTGGGCCATTACATGGATTTTGTTAAAAGGAAATACATTTGCTCCACAGATGAATATTGAAAAAGAACTTGTCGCACCAAGCATAAATGGTTTTGTATTTGGAGCAGACGTTCTAGGGCGTAGTCTTTTTGAAGTATTGTCTGTTGGGCTTGTTTATACTTTTACAATCTCATTTGTAGTAAGTTTGTCTTCATGTCTATTGGGTATACTTATAGGTTATTTATCTGCAATGAAAATAAAGTTTGTATCTGAGTTTATGGATTTGTTTACAAATATTATTTTTATTTTTCCTAGTATTTTGTTGGCTATTTTAGTTATGTCAATGTCAGGTGCTTCGGTTACTGGTCTTGTCCTGTGTTTAATCTTCACTTCATGGCCAGGCTACGCTCGAATTGCAAGAGGTGAGACACTAAGAGTTATGAATCTAGGTTTTGTTGAGTCAGCAAGAGCAATTGGTGTGTCTAACTTTAGATTGTTTTACAAATCAATTCTACCTTCAATACTTCCAGTCATTTCAATACACTTTGTTTTAGGTTTAAGTGGGGTTGTTATTAGTGAAGCAAGTCTTGGGTTCTTAGGTCTTGGGGCAAGTGAATATTCTTGGGGTGCAATACTTGCTATGGCAAAAGTTGTTCTATTAGAAGCTCCCCATGTCGTTTTAGTTACAAGTCTATTAATGACAGGTTTAATTGTTTCATTAAATTTGTTTAGCGATGGACTTAGAGACGCTCTTGATCCAAAAAACCAAAACTAATAAAATAGTACTTAAATCCGATTAGGGACTATTGGAGAATATATGAAAGAATTAGGTCAATTATTTATAACAGGTATCTCAGGGACAGTACTGACTGAGGATGAAAGTAAATTTATTTCAGAAGAAAATATTGGTGGAGTCATACTCTTTGCAAATAATTATGAGAGTCCGGCTCAATTGGCAGAACTTGTAAACTCGATCCAAGCATTAAGAGATCACTTTCCATTATTTATTGCTGTAGACCATGAAGGTGGTCGAGTAATCAGATTTAAAAAGCATTTTACTCATTTTCCACCAATGCTTGATATTGTTAAAAAAGATTCTCCAAAGGTATGTTTCGAAGTTCACGATATAGCAGCAAAAGAACTTGAAGCCTGTGGAATCAATCTTAATCTAGCTCCAGTTTGTGATATTTTTAATAATCCAAATAATAAAGTTATTGGAGACCGCGCGTTTGGTGATAATGCTGAAACGGTATCACTATTTGTATCTTCTGCGATTAGAGGTCTTCAGACGAATAATGTAATGGGTTGTGCTAAGCACTTTCCAGGTCACGGCTGTACAACTAAAGATAGTCACTATGATCTACCAATCGTCAAAAAATCTTTAGAAGAGCTTAGAGAAGAAGAATTTATTCCATTTGTTAAGGCAGTTAAGTCAAGAGTTGAGATGGTGATGATGGCCCATCTTCAAGTTGATTCAATTGATGAAGAACTTCCGTGTACACTTTCCAAAAATGCATATGATCTTTTAAGGTCTGAGTTGAAGTTTAAGAAAGTGATCATTACTGATGATATGGAAATGAAAGCAATTACAGATCGTTACTCTTATGGAGAAGCTGCCTTAATGGCCCTTAAGGCAGGTGCTGATATAGTTGAGTATCGTAGTATGGAAACATGTAAAGAAGCTTACTACGCTGTGAAAGAAGCATATAAGAAAAAACAAATTAGTAATGAGTGTATTGAAGAAAAAGTAGTACGTATCAACGAACTAAAGAAACAGTATTTATCAGATTATAAGCCAAAATATATTCCTGATGTGACCAAAAAAATTGGTACGGCTGAGGCCAAGGAACTCCTGAGTGAAATCGTTGGAATTACTGCTGATAAAGCATAAAATTCAGTCACTTAAATAAGGACTTTATTGCCCTAGTAGCTAAAGAATCGAAAAGATTTGGTATTCTAGGGTAATGATATCATTACGAAATAAATTTTCATTTCTAATTTTCTTTATATTTTTTATAAATATAGCAAATGTATTCGCTCAGGCCGAAAAACTTGGTTCTTATGATATTTATGACAAGAGACAACATGCTTATATTCTCGAAGATTCGTGTAAAAAAAATTATCAAGCAAGTTGTTTTGAGTTAGGACTTTTATATCTTCAATTTACTGAATCAAAATTCAAGCAAGATAAAATAAATTATCAGAAAGAAGGTAAACGCCTGATTGGTGAAGCCTGTAAAAATGGTGAGAAGGCTGCTTGTGATTATTTAAAAGGTGATGAACTTTATAAAGGTTCACAAATTATCTTTTGGTCTGGAATACTTCTTATGGGTGTTGCAGTCTTGATTGTTACGTTAATGATGTTTCAAGACAACGAACAATTTCAGGCGCAACAAAAACTAGAAGATGGTGAAGATGCCAAGGTTAGCAAAGTTAAAAGCCACGGTATAGTATTACAATACTCAAGACCCTTCTTTAAAAGATATCTCTCGCCAGTTGTAGCGAGCATGAAGAACAAAAAGAAAATCAAAGAGAAGTATAGAAGAAAACTAGCTAGTGCCGGTTTAACAGATGTCTTAACAACAGAGGACTTCTACGCATTTAAACTATTTTTGATTGTTGGTTTCCCTGTAATGTTCATTGTTATTAGATATTTCCTTGAAGCAACTTGGCCATTGAGTCTTGTGCCTGTTACTGCTGCTGTCGGATTTGTGTACCCAGATATTTGGATCAAGGGAAAGATTGAAACAAGACAAAAAGATTTAATTAGAGGTATGCCTTTCAGTGTTGATATGTTGGCACTTTCTGTCGAAGCAGGTTTGGATTTTGTTGCTGCAATGACAAAGGTTGTTGAGAAGGCGAAACCAGGTCCTTTAACAGATGAGTTTGAAATTCTAATTAAGGAAATTAAAGTAGGTGCCTCAAGAGCTGAAGCACTACGAAATATGGCGTGGAGAGTTGACCTCGTACAAATTTCATCTTTTTGTGCAACACTTATTGCTGCTGACTCAGTAGGGGCATCAATTGGTCCTATATTGAAGTCTTTATCTATTGAGATTAGACAAAAGAAATCTGCTGATATTGAAAAGGAAGGAGCAACTGCTGCGACAAAAATTCTTTTTCCAATGATGATTTTTATTCTTCCAGCTGTTTTATTGATGGTTTTTGCTCCTATCGCTGTTGATATGGTGACTGGAGGAAAATAATGAAACTTAAAAAGCAAAGTGGAGAATTAATTGCAGAAAAAATAAAGATTGCGGATAGCTTTTTTGCTCGATTAATTGGTCTTATGTTTAAAGGCCCGTTGGTTGAGTTTGATTCATTATTAATTAAAAAATGCAATTCGATTCATACATTCTTTATGAAGTATCCAATCGATGTCGTATTTATGAATAAAAACTTCAAGGTGGTAAGAGTCTATAGAAATATTAAACCTTGGAGAATGACGAGAATTGTTTTCGGTGCAACACAAGTAATTGAATTTGAGGCCGGAAAACTAAAGGGCGATCTTAAGGTCGGAGAAGAGTTAGAGTTATGTATAAATTAGTTGTAGTCGCAGGAAAACTGCGCGGAACAGAGTATGAGCTTGCAGAGGGAGAAAATACTCTTGGGCGATCGGACGAGTGCACAGTTCACTTTCCAGTAGAAGGTGTTTCTAAAAAGCATTTATCTATTTCTGTGACTGGTGATGTTGCCTACATTAAAGATCTCGGTAGTGCTAACGGTACTTTCGTAAATGGGAAAATCATTAAGCGAACTACTGTGAAAAATGGAGATAAAATCGCTCTTCCAGACACCATACTTCAGGTTGTTCAAGTTAAAGAAAAAAAGAAAATTATTAAGAAGAAAATAAAAAGTGAAGATGATGATGAACCAGACTTCTTAACTGGTGGTGATATGCCAGAGAATGTCGCAGGTAAGCTTATTTGGCTCTTTAAGTATCGCTTCATGTCTATTATCCACGGAATTAACAATGAATATGAATGGCGTATATTAATTGCCATTTTACTATTTATCTTCGTTGTCGTTAACGTAACACTAACTATCTTGCCTGTTTTAAAAACAAGTAAGGCGCTACTTCTTTATGAAGTTGCTAAAAGAGGCGAGCATTATGCGGATCAGATCAAGAGAATGAACAGGAAAGCCCTGTCTATTAAAGATCTTGATCGAGTTGATACATCGTTTTTAGAAGCAAATAACATGGGGATTGTTTCGTATGATCTCTTCGATATTAGTGGACGAATTGTTAGACCACTTAGTCGCTTGAATCAATATATTGATGACCCTTTTTCCGCACAAGTTAGACAGTGGGCTGAAGCAAATCCTCGAAACATCGATAATGGGTTTGTTGTTCGACTAGAAAATAATGAAATTGGTATTGGACAGGTCATCAAGGCTCCAAACATGAAAACAGGTGAATCTGATATTGTTGGTGTTATTGCAATTCGATTTAAACCTACATCAATTACAGAAGAGGCAACGAAAAGCCAGGTTGCATACTTTGAGGCTCTAATTACATCATTTATTGCATCGATTATTTTCTTTGCGATTTTATACTATCTAACACTACGACCACTGGAAGAGATGAAGTTTCAGATTGAAGAGTCGTTAAGAGGCAAGCGTAGAACACTTGAAAGTCAGTTTTTGTGGGGAGAGCTATCTCCATTAAGATCATCTGTGAATACAATTTTGCAGCGATTACGTGAGCTACAAAAGGATTCTATGGATGATGATTTTACAGAATTAGAAAGTGATGAAACTTATGTTGCTTCTCTTTATGAATTTATGCAAGGGGCAACAGGTCCTGTGTTAATTCTTAATTCAGAGAAGAATCTCTCTCATATTAACGGGCAAGCAGAGGACATTACAGGGATTAGGGAATCTTCATCTCTGGGAATGAGTTTGCTCGATGTCGCAAGAGAAAAAGGTTTTGCTGCCACGGTGATGGAGCTATGTGATGCATCTGGTGAGAATGGTGGAACTTCACAACATGGAGAATATGAACTTGCTGGACATCCATATAGTATCTATACGGTAAGTCTAATTGGAAAAGATAATTTTCCAAAAGCATTTTACGTAACGTTTGTACAAGAGGGTTAACCTTAAATGAGTAAAGCGCCTGTTAAAATTACTAAAGACTTAACACTTCCAGAGACAGCTGGGGTGTATCATCGTGTCGTTTGTATGACAGGAAAGAATAAAGGTCTTTGTTATTACCTTAATGGTAACCGAATGGTTATGGGGCGATCTAATAAGGCCGATATTCAAATTCTAGACACTCAAGCATCAAGAGAGCACGTCGAATTATCACGTGTTGGAAAGGATATCGTCCTTACTGATCTTGGCTCACAAAATGGCGTCGTAGTTAACGATCTCGATGTGAAACAGCACAAGTTAAAAAATGGCGACAAGATAATAATAGGCTCGACAGTTTATAAGTATTCTATTCTCGATATTATGCCACTCGCTCTAGTTGAAGATGAAGACGATGATGAAGAAGAGGAAGAAGAAGTTGAAGAAGTAAAGTCTAAGGTAAAGAAGTCAAAAGCGAAGCCTAAGAAAAAGAATAATTTAATGTTGATTATTCTTATTCTTGCTGCTGCTTTTTTATTCCTTCCTTCAGATGAATCTGGTGATGCAACAAAGAATGCAAAGAATAATTCAAATACCACACCTTTTATAGAGGGAACAAAGAAGACTACGAGTAAGAAGTCTGATGTGGAGAAAGAAGTTGAAACAAAGGTAGAAGCTTATATTCATCGTGGTAGGAGAGAGGCGAGAGAAGGGAATTACTTCAGAGCGATGGAGGAATTTGGTGTTGCTCTAATGCTAGACCCAAATAGTGGGGATGCTGCTTTTCATATGAATAGAGCTAAGCAGAGGTTAGATGAGAAAATCGAAGTTATGTTCTTACAGGCAACAAAATATAAAGACTCTTTGAAATTTCATCAGGCTTTAATGACATATTGTAGTGTCGTAAAGTTACTAAAAGATTATCCAGATGATGAAAGATTTAAAGAAGCCGATAAAAATGTAAAAGATATGGCAACTAAACTTGGAAAGGATGAACGTGATAATCACTGTTTCTAAAAATGGAAATATTCTACATAAAATTGAATTAGCTTCATTTGTAGTTAAAGGGCAGGCGTCTACCTTCTATATAGGTAGGTCAAATGAATGTCACGTAATTTTAGATGATCAAAAGATATCACGACAGCAATGCCAACTGAGTTTTGATGGCAAAATATGGAAGATTCGTAATTTGTCAGATTATGTTGATGTCACTGTTAATAATGCTCAAATATATTCAGAAAATATTTTAAATAATGGTGATCTACTTAAGGTCGATGAATTCAGTCTCACTTTTGAGTTTGAATCAGCTCATAATATTCAAGAGACACCAGAAGTTATTGATGAAGTTGATGACAGTACTGAAAATACCGCTGTCATTGAAGATCGTACCGAAACGATACAAGAGGATTTTAGTGCTGAGGATGATGGAACTTTAACTGTTGCAGAAGAGCCAGTTGATTACACCGAAGCCTTAGACGATACAGTAGAAGAGGAAGCACCTCAAACGCTAGATGATTTTGACCAGTCATTTGATGAAAGTGAATTAACTGAGAATAACTTTGAAACCCCTAGTGACGAGACCATGGGGGAGGATGAGATGTTAGATGATTATGCGGATTCATATGATGATGAGTACGCAGTCGATTCCTATGACGATGATGAGGGAACAAAGGTCTTAAGTGGATTTGCCAAGTTTTCATTAGAACTCTTTGGTGAGTTTGCCCCATACGACACTTTTAATATTGAAGATTCTGAAGTTTTTATTGGTCGTGACCCAAAGAAGTGTAAGATCGTTCTTGCTGATCCAGAAGTTTCATCAGTTCACGCAGTACTTCGTAAAAATAATATTACCTGTACATTAGAAGATTTACAGTCTGGAAACGGGACAATACTTAACGGAAAAAGGATTAACAAAAAAGATATCACAAATGGTGATGAGTTTATTATCGGTGGGACAACATTTACTGTCCGTATTGGAAGCGAGTTCATCGATAGTCAAAAAGGCATGTTGATGCCTGTTGAAGAAAACCAAGTCGTCGAAGTTGAAGAAATTGTCGAAGTCATGGATGGTGACGATGCCGATTTTGACGGGGGAGAGGGTATTGACTCTAGTTCACTTGGCGGAAATAGTTCGTTATTCTCGAAAGAGGCACTTAAAGATCCTCAAAAGAGAAAGAAGCTCTTGATATATGCTGTCGTCTTAGTTGCCTTGTGGATTTTCTTGGATGATGGTGAGCAACCAGCTACTGAGACAGCAAAAAAAGCAAATGCCAAAAAGAATGAGAAAGTAGTCGAAGCTCAGAAACCTACTGAATCAAAGTTGACACCTGAGCAGGCCGCACAGGCAGAATCTCTTTATCAACTAGGGCAAGCCTTTCTTGTCGAGGGGAAGTATCCCGAAGCAATAGCTGAGTTTGAAAAGCTATTTTTGATCAAAAAAGATTATAAAGAAGCAATTCAGTTAAATCAGCTTGCCAAGGAAAAACTAGCTCAGCTTGAAAAAGCAGAGCTAGAGAGACGAGCAGAAGAAGAACGCGCAATTAGAAAGAAGAAGGTACAAGAGCTACTTGAGAAAGCAGAAGTTGCAGTTAAAGAACGAAATGTATCATCTGCAGAAAATCTGTTTGTGAAAATTCGTGAAATTGATCCAGATAATTACGATGTAACAAACTTAGAAATCGATTTAAATGCATGGAAAAAAGAAAAGGCGGAAAAAGAATTAGCTGAGGCCCAAAAAATTGCTGAGAGAAAGCGAATGGTTGATTCTTTAGCACCTGGTAAGGCTTTATATCTCAAAGAAGAGTGGTATCGTGCAATCGGCGAACTCGAAAAGTTCTTAACGATTAAGAGTATGGATGAGGATCTTATTAAAGAAGGGACTGACATGCTTAAAGAATCTAAGGCAAAGCTTGGAGAGGTCGTAGAGCCTCTGCTTGGGAAAGCACGTTCTTTGAAAGAAGGAGAAGATCTAAAAGGTGCCTATAACGTATACAATGAAATTTTAAAATATGATCCGACTTCTGTTGAAGCATTAAATGAGATGGATGATATTAAGTTCACTCTGACTTCGAGGGCGCAAAAAATATATCGTGAAGCTATTATTGCTGAATCTCTTGGTTTATTTGAAAAGGCAAAAGAGAAGTTTCAGGAGATTCAACAAATCACTCCTGAAGATAATGAGTACTATATTAAGTCTACTGATAGATTGAGGAATTTATGATTGAGATTGAAAGCTATTATGCAAAAACTTTTCAGGGACCTTACCTCAATATCAATGAAGATGATATTATTGTAGATCTCGAAAGTAGACTCTTTGGAGTTTTTGATGGGTTTGGTGGCGGAACTGTTGGTGATACAGCTGTCGCAATGGCCAGGGAGAAAGTCGGAGCATTCTTTACCAAGGTAAGTGTCGATCCTGATTCAACGATGCCATATTTCTTTAGTCCGAATTATTTATTAGAAACAAATTGTTTAATTAATGCCCTTGAGATTGCACATGCAACGCTTATTAATACAAATAAAGATAGACCAATGAATGAAAGAGCTGGTGTAAGTTGTCTTGTTGGTATTGTGAGTGAAAATATCCTGAGTCTAGCATCAACTGGAAATTGTGCAGGCTTTTTATATCGTGGAAATAAAGTTTCAGTAATCTCACCACCAGATACAATCACGCCAATTGGATCAATTGAAAATAATATGACAAATAGGACATTCCCTCTTTCTGGACTTGGTTTATTCGAAAGATTAATGCCAAAAGTTTGGGAAATTAGTGTGCGAAAAGGTGATAAGATCTGTCTTCTGACAGATGGTGTTTATTCACGACTTGCTACTGATGATATTAAAACAATTATTGAATCAACAATTACAGATGAACTAAACATAGTGAAGAGATTATTTAGTGTTTCTAACGATAGAGGTAACCTAGATAATCAGTCGGCTATTGTCATAACTCTTTAATTCTTTGTTGATTAGACGTCTATTTTAGGCAACAATAATAACTGGAGTTATTAATTTATGACAAAAAAAATAATCGTTGCTGATGACAGCCAAACAATTCAAAAAGTAATTAAAATCACCTTCGGGAGTAAGGGATATGAGCTCATTTCAGTTCTAAGTGAGAGTGAGCTTTATAATAAAATCTCATCTGATGCTGACTTGCTACTTCTTGATTTTAGTCTGTCTGAAACAAAATCTGGATATGAGCTAGCAAAGGCTGTTCGTGAAAAGAATAAAACGATTCCAATAATGGCCCTCCTAGGGACATTTGATACTATCGATGAGTCGCAATTTGTTGATTCCGGTTTCGCTGACAAAGTTGTAAAGCCATTTGAAACAGATAAATTTATACGTAAATGTGAAGCTCTTCTAAGTGCTGAGGTTGAGACTGCTACTGAAGTACTGGAAGAAGAGTCTGATGATGAGACTGATTTTTCTGATTGGGATATCAATTCACCTCAGGTTAAAGAAAGTGAAGCTGAAATTGAGGAGCTTGAAGAGTTCTCTGCTGATGCTTCTGATGAGATTGATTCAAATGACCTTGATAATGAACTTGGAGGTTGGGGATTTAGTAAAGATGACCTAGCAGCAAGGGATTTAACAAATGATTATCCTGTATATCCTCCAGTAATCGAAGAGTCTAAAAATATTGCTTCAAAATTCTTGTCAGCAAATACACTTGTTGAAGAAGTTGAAGATGAAGACTACACAGACTCAGAGGATGAAGTTACAAAAGAAATTTCTCTTGATGAGCTAGAGTCTCTTGATGCTGGTGATAGCCATGATGAGTTAGAAGCCCTTAGTGAAGAAGATATAGAATCATCTGATTTTTGGTCAGTTGATGAGGTTCTTTCTGAGCCAGAAGAGGTTTCTCTTATAGCAGAAGAAGAAATTGATTATGAAGAAGAGGAAACTGAAGCAGAACCTCTTGTTAATAACGATTTTCACTACAATGTAATGGAGGGCAATAGTTCTCCAATGGTTGGGCTTTCTACTGAAGAGCTTAAAGAGGCATTGAAAGAAGACCTTTCTCCAATTGTTCATAAGTATGTTGATCAATACTGTAGAGAAAATATTGAAAAAATCATGTGGGATATTATTCCTGATCTAGCAGAAAATATTATTAAAAAAGAGCTTAAAAATATTAGTAAAGAGGTTTTAAGCTCTATTGATAATTAGAGAGCCTGAGTAAATCTTAAGCTCTTTGTTATTGTTTTCAATAATGGCCTCTCCTGCGGGGCCAATTCCTTTAAAGATTCCATCAACTCTATCGTCACCATCAAGAATTGTAACTTTTTTTCCAAGGTGAACACAATTAGCATTCCAATCTGTAATTATCTGAGATGGTTCCATACGATTTTGCAATATGAATTCGTATATTGCTTTAGGTAGTGTTTCAAATTCAGTATCATTTAAAACAGCAGATGAGATTTCACCTTTACCTGTTTTATATTCTTCATGCTCTTCACCAACGCTCTGGCCCCAATTAAGACCAACTCCCACGATTGCAACTCCATCAATAAGTTGAATTAAGATTCCTCCACACTTATTGAGGTCTACAGATAGTAAGTCATTTGGCCATTTAAGTTTAACTTTTTCGCTGTCAATAAACTTGATCAGGAGTATGGCAATTTCTAGTGATGTGAGGGTTAGAACTTTTGATGGCGCAACCTTAAATGAAAAAGCTAGTGAGTTAGAAAATGAATCCCATTTGTTGGAAGAGCGCCCACGCCCTTTTGACTGATGTTTAGCACTAACTAGAAAATGTTCGGGTGAACCCTCGAGGTTTTCAATTAGATAGTCTTGAGTTGAGCTAATTGTGTCAAAATGTAGGTGTTTCATGGTGACTCTGTTTATGTTAGAATTTCTTGTCTTTAATAATTATCAGCCTGAGGAATTTATGTCACTAATTAAACGATCTGTACCTAGAGAAATCAAATTTCAAAAAAATATCAATCCTTATGCACTAGGGAGTGTTATTGCTGAGTTCGGTAATACGAAAGTTCATATTACTGCTACAATGGAAGATGGTGTCCCTCCATGGCTTAGAGGTCAAAATAGAGGCTGGGTAACGGCTGAATACTCAATGCTTCCAGGATCAACACATACAAGAAGTAGAAGAGAAGTTGGAAAACTTGGTGGCAGAACTCAAGAGATTCAACGCTTAATCGCAAGAAGTTTAAGAGCAGTTATTGATTTAGAAAAATTAGGGGAAAGAATAATTACTCTTGATTGCGATGTTCTGGTAGCTGATGGTGGAACAAGGACAACATCAATTTCTGGAGCATACGTTGCACTAGAGTTAGCAATAAAGAAACTAATGAATGATGGTGTGATTACTGAAAATCCAATTAAAGACAGTCTTGGGGCGCTTAGCATTGGGATTAATAAAAATGGTGAAGTTATCGCAGATTTAAATTACGAGGAAGATTCAAGCTGTGAAACAGATATGAATATCGTAATGACAGGAACTGGAAAGTTCGTTGAAATTCAAGGTACAGCAGAGGGAGAACCATTTTCAAGCGAAGAGCTAATGGCCCTAATTGATTGTGCAAAGACTTCCCTGGTACATGTATTTGAAGCACAGAAAAAGGTTTTAAGTGAATAAGTTTGTACTTGCGACAGGTAATGCTCATAAAGCAGAAGAATTCGCAAAAATTTTTAATCCTGAAGTTTTGGAAATTTCGGCAGCCCCTGAAAAGCTCGAGGTTGTCGAAGACGGTGTGACTTTTCATGAGAATGCTTTAAAAAAAGCCAAGGCTTATTATGACAAATTTAAAACGCCAATTCTTTCTGATGACTCTGGAATTTGTGTGGCGGCCTTGCCAAATGAGTTAGGAATTCACTCAGCTCGTTTTGGTGGAGATGGCCTAACTGATAAAGACAGGGCAATGCTTCTTCTTGAGAAGATGCAAGACGAGAAAAATAGGGAAGCCTATTTTGTTTGTGTTCTCTGTTTTTATATCGATGAAAATAACATTTATTTCTTCGAAGGAAGAATGGAAGGCCAGATTAGTGACACCTATACTGGGGAGCATGGCTTTGGATATGATCCAGTTTTCAAACCCTTAGCCCATGAAAGTGATAAGACAATCGCCGAGTTAGCTGAGTGGAAAGATGATAATTCCCACAGGGCAAAAGCTTGTAAGCAGGCTGAAATATTTTTTAGAGAAAGAAATTGCCAAAACGGAAAAGATAAATTATAAACTAATCTCACAATCTTAATGTCGGAGCGTAGCGCAGTTTGGTAGCGCACTTGCTTTGGGAGCAAGGGGTCGGAGGTTCAAATCCTCTCGGCTCCGACCATTCTTTCCCAGTTCATTTTTAATATTACACGAACACAAATGGTCTTAAAAATATAGCGCTAACGCTTATATTTTTAGTTTTCGTTCTTACGCATCTTTGCGCCAAAGCCCGTTGGCCTTTGATCGCAAGATGTGCTCCGACCATTCTTTCCCAGTTCTAGTTTTTAATTTCACGAACATAAATGGTCTTAAAAATATAGCGCTAACGCTTATATTTTTAGTTTTCGTTCTTACGCATCTTTGCGCCAAAGCCCGTTAGCCTTTGATCGCAAGATGTGGCTCCGACCATTCTTTCCCAGTTCAGTTTTTTATTTCACGAATATAAATGATCTTAAAGTTTCAGTGTTGATGCTAGAAATTTTAATTTGGTTTTATAAATCAAAAAGCACTCTTTCGAGTGCTTAGTTTTTATTCTTGAGAAGATTCTTTTTTCTTCTCTTTCATTTTCTTCTTCATTGCTTTTTTATGTTCTTGTCTTTTTTCTTTCATGCCTTTCATTTTCTCTTTCATTTTTGCACGACAAGACTTGAGTTCTTCACGATTTTTAGCAGCAGAAATACAGGCCTTACCTTCAGTTAGACTTGAAATTCTTTCATCCATTCCTGCAAGGATTTTCGTTTTTGCTGCTTCAAACTTTTCACCTTTCTTTGCGTCTTTGTTGTCCGAAGCGAATGTACTGAGAGAAAAAATTGTAGCTAGAATTAAAAAATATTTCATTAAATTCTCCTTGTTATCGAGGGACTCGATATTGTTATTTATTGTACGAAGACAAAACGTAAAAGTTTCTAAACATAGGCATATCGACTAAGAAAAATAACAACTAAAGAAAATTAGATAGTTAGGCAGCCTTTTTCTTTGGCTTCCCTTCAGGTTTTGTGAAGTCGCTACTAATCTTCTTAGGCTGAACCTTTTGAATCGGTAGAACTTTGTGGGCCCTTTCAGTGTCAAAATCTTCAGGAAGTTCAATACCGGCCTTACCATTAAGAACTGCTTTTGAGATTTTTTCAGTGAAGAATTTAAAAATTTCTGGATCTATTTTTTTACCAACTGTTTTTTCCATGACAGCGAGTGCATCTTCAATTGGTAGAACATCAGAGTAAGATCTCTTCGTCGTGATAGCATCGAAAAAGTCTGCAATTGAGCAAACTCGTGAGAAAAGATGATGGTCCTTCCCAGGCAATTTATTTGGATAACCAGTTCCATCCCAGTTTTCATGATGCTCTAGAATAACTCTCTTGATTGCTTCCTTGTTTATTCCAGGTAGGTCAGGGGAAGATTGTTCAAAAAGCTCAGCTCCCAATTCTGGGTGAGTTTTGATGACATTAAAATCTTCATCAGAAAGTTTTCCTGTATTATTTAAAATATCTGTCGGGATTTTAGTTTTTCCTAAATCGTGTAAAAGGCCACCTAGACCAGCGCTAACGAGGTCTTCTTCTTTTGCGTTTGGTTTTAGAGATTTGAAAATTAAAACCGTGTACATACTTACATTGATAGAATGGTCGTAGGTATAAAAATCATGAAATGAAAGATCAGCAATAAGATTCTTAAGATTGTTGATATCATAATCTCTAATTACGCCAACCATTGACTTCATTGATTCATGACAACCTTCAATTGCCTCGCCAAGGATTTGCGTATTAAATTCCTTGGAAGGACTGAATATATCATCAAGATATTTAATAGCTGAATCTTTTATGACAGCTACTTTTTCTATATCTGCTGCATTTTTATGATGTACTAAACTTTGTAAATATTTTGGGCGATCACTTTCTTTGACGTAGACACGAAGGTATTTTTTGAAACCTTCAACAAGCTCTTCACGGAGTACTTCTCCTTCACCAACAATTTTTACAAATTTTTCAACGGATTCACGTGATGATGAATTCACATAAATTGGATATGGAATCGGCCCATCAATAAAGATAAGGTTGAAAGGGATTGTAAAATAACTCGAAGATTCTTGGTTTGTGTGATCGTTCATAAGTAAATTATCGACATCTGCTGGTATAAGCTTTAGTTATGAATTGTTAAGATGGATCGTGTTTACAGGAGGTTAGAGCATATAAGATGTAAATAATTCTTAAGTAAAAAATGGCGTTGCCGTTGTCAAAAATTTTGAGGTATACCTCTCCATCATGAAAAATATAATACTACTCATCTCACTTTTGTCGGTTCACGCGATGGCGTCTACTGCTTGTTCAAATGCGAAGATTAACCAAGCCGACGAAATCATCATGGAAAAGTCTTGTGAGTCAATCTGTATCATCAAGGCCCTTGGTTCTGATGCGCGCGAGTATTTAAGAGTAAAATCGGTTAGTGGTATGAATATAGTACAATTGACAAAGTACTTAGATACTCCAAACTCGCTTCAAGAAGCGGCTTGGGAGGCATCTGATATTGTTAAAATCTATAGTAGCAGTAAAGAACAGCAAAATAAGGCTACCATTGCTAAGTATTTTAAAGTTAAGCAAGTCCTTGAAATTATTCAAAAAAAATACGGTAAGGATGAGGATTCGGTTTCTCGTGTCTACAACTGTAAATAACCCTCCAGATGTAAGTTTTTTTTATTCTCTAAGTAATCGAAACTACGTTGTCGCCGTAGGGGCAAAAAACTATTTTAAGTGTACGAATCCCTTCTGTTAATGGTAGATTGGGTGTCTAACACACAACACTAATTTAAAATTATTTATTTTGAGACGACGGAGTAAATGTGCAACTGAAAAGATTGATTATTCAGGGATTTAAATCATTCAAAGATAGAACGGTTATTAATTTCGATGATGGAATTACAGGAATCGTTGGGCCAAATGGATGTGGTAAATCTAATATCGTTGATGCCTTATTTTGGGTAATGGGAGAGCAGTCTGCCAAGCACCTCAGAGGTAGTTCAATGAAAGACCTGATCTTTGCAGGATCTTCAAAATATTCTCCAGGTTCGTTTGCAGAAGCAACACTTGTTCTAGAGAACACTACTGGTAAGCATATTCATATTGGAAATAAGGTGGCGAGTCCTTCTGAGATTCAATTGACAAGAAAGCTTTATAAAAATGGTGACACTGAATATCGTATCAACGGTGAACCTGCTCGTCTTAAAGATATCCAAGAAGTTTTCATGGATACAGGAGCTGGGGCGAAGTCTTATTCAATTATTGCTCAGGGTGAGATCAATAAACTTGTTCAAATGAAGCCGGTTGAGCGTCGTACGATGATCGAAGAAGTTGCTGGTATTACAAAATTCAAAATCAGAAAAAAAGAATCTCTAAAAAAGATTGAAGCTACAGAACAAAACTTAACTCGTCTTGCAGATCTAAAAATTGAAATTGAAAAGAACTTAAGATCGCTTCAAAAGCAAGCTGAGAAGGCAGAAAGAGCGAGAAGTTTAAAAGATAAAATTCAAAGAACAGAAATTTCTGTAAATGCTCACCGTATGTTTGACATGCTTAAAGAGCTTAGAGATGGAAGTAGTGAGCTTATTGAAAAGAAAATGCAACTTCAATCTTGGATTAATGAGAAGGAGCAACTAGAAATTTCACTAGAGGAAGAAAGATATACTCGCGAAGAAAAAGCAGAAGGAATTGAGAATCTTCAAAAAGAAAGAAATGAAATATCGAATAAGCTTGCAAAATCTGAAGAGAGATTAAACTCACTTTGTTCAAGTTTAACTGATAAAGAAAAACAATTAGAAACAAGACAACAAGAGACTGAAGATCTTAAGACTGAAATCCTTGAGAGAAGAGAGAAGCGTGATGCGCTAATCGAAGAGAAAGAAACTGTTGTTGCTTCAGCAAAAGAAGAATTTGACTACGAAGCTGAAGAAGAAAGAATTGAAGAATTAAAAGCAGAACTAGAACTTAAGAAGGAAGCTTTAAATGATCTTAGAGACTCTCTAACTGAAAAGAAAGAAGAAGTTTCTAAAATGGATCAACTTGCTTTCCAAAATAATTCTAAGCTTGAAGAATATGCTCGTTCTCTTCAAGATCTTGCAACTGAAATTGAAGCATTAGAAAAACAATATTCTGGTGTCTCAACTGAGATCGCAAAAGAAAGAGACGAAGTTAACGCTGCTGAAAAATTAGTAGAAGAGTTAACTTTTAAAGAATCGGTTTCAAAAAGAGAGCTTGAAGAGCTAACTCGTTTTGATAGAGATCTTGAAGCAACTTTAAAAACAAAAACAAAAGAACAAATTACTACTGAGTCTCGTTACAACTCTCTAAAAGAAGTTGCATCATCTTTAGAAGGTGCAAAAGAGGGAATTACTGAGTTCTTAAAAAACAATGAAACTGAAGCTTATAAGCTTTTAGGAAACCTTGTTAAGTGTGATGATAAGTACACTGCTGCTGTTGAGGCACTTCTCGGAGAGTTTTTCGATACTCTTGTGACAACTGAAGATGATCTAGGTCTACTAAAATCATGGGTAAATGATAACTCTGATAAGGCCCTAGAAATTCTTCTTGGTGATAAGTCTGCAGATCTTGTATCACCAGAAACAAAAGAGAGAATCTCTGTTAAGCTTGGACAAGAAATTGTAAGCCTTGCTTCTGTAGTTCAAATTCCAGAAGAATTTAAGTCAAGACTAACACCATACTTAGATGGATTATTCATTGTTGAGAATCTTGATCTTGATAAAGCAAAAACAATTTCAAGTGCGATTAACTTTATTGGTTTAACGGATATGTCTGGGAAGACAATCCTTAGAAATAGAAATAAGGCAACTGTTCTGGCCGTTAAATCAGCTGAGAATGAAGCACAAAGTGCTGTTGCTAGAAATAATAAAATTGAAGAACTTGAAGCATCTCTCGCTGTTTTAAACGAAGAAGTCGCTAAGCTTGAAGCACAAGTAGAAGAAAGCAATAATCTTGTTGCTGCCAAAGTTATTGAGCACGAAGAACTAAGAGATAAGCTTGCAAACTCTAAAGCTGACTTTGCCTCTAAGAAATCTGCTCTTGATTCTAAGCTTTCTGGAATGGAGAACGGTAATACAAGACTTGATATCTTAAAGTCTCGTCGCGATGAAACTTCAAAACTTCGTTTAGATATTCTTGAAAAAGAAGAGTCATTCTCTAAAGACAAATCTGCTATTGATGAAGAGCTTGAAGAAATCTCTGCATTAATTGAAGAAAGAGAAGCTGAATTTGAAGATGTTCGCTCTACTTACGAAGCAGATAGAGAAGTTCTAATGGCCAAACAAGTAGAAGCAAAGACTTTTGATCAAAGAGTGAAATCTCTAGAATCTCAAATATTAGATATCGAAGCTCAACTTGAAAAACAAGAACTTCGTATTCAAACAAACACAGAGTTAGTTGAAAAATTATCTGATGAGATGACTGTTGTTGAAGAAGAACTTCAAACTCTTGAAGTAAGTAATAAAGAGACTGCAGAGATCCTATCTGATAAAGATGAAGTACTTTCTCACCTAAAAGACGAATTATCTGAACTTCTTCTTAGTATGCAGGAGAGAGAAGATAGAGTTAAGGCCCTTGGAAAAGATATCTCTAAAACTGATAAAGAAGTCACAGAAAAAGAAGTTCGTTTCGAGCAGTACCTTGCTGAAGAAGAAGAGATTGTTAAGAATATATTTGAAAAGTATAGAGTGGATCTACGTGTTTCAATCGGTCGCTTCTTAGAATATGCTAACGAAGATTTCGAAAGACTTAATGACGTTTCTAGAATGTATTACATGGAAACTGAAAATGGTGTTGTTGAAGTTGAGGCCGTTTCTTATGACTTCGTAAGAAAATACGGTCAAGAATTGAAAGAACTTTCAAATAAGCTTAAAAACTATAAGAACGAGTATGTTAGACTTGGCGAGATTAACTGGCAGGCGATTGAAGATTATGACAGACAAAAATTACGTCATGACTTCTTAAAGGTTCAGGAAGAAGAGCTAAGAAAATCTTTAGAAGATCTACAGACTGCAATTAATCATATTGATGAAAAATCTAAAGAGAGATTTGCAATTGCTTTTGAAGAAGTTAACGTTCGTTTCCAAAAAGTATTCCCAATCATCTTTGGTGGTGGATCTGCAACTCTGAAGATTGTAGGAAATATTGATGACCCTGAATGTGGTCTTGATATTATCGCTCAGCCACCAGGTAAGAAGATGCAAAATATCAACCTGATGTCAGGGGGAGAGAAAGCGATGACAGCTGTATCTCTAATCTTCTCAATCTACCTTGTTAAGCCAGCTCCGTTCTGTCTTCTCGATGAGGTTGATGCCCCTCTTGATGATGCTAACGTTGGTAGATTCAACGAACTTCTAAGAGAGATGAGTAAAGAATCTCAATTTATTTTGATTACTCACAATAAGAAGACAATGGAGCTAAATGATACACTTTACGGTGTTACAATGCAGGAACCAGGTGTTTCAAAAGCTGTTTCTGTACAACTTCACTAATTTCAAAAAACAAATTATACTATTGGGGTCTATTAATCGGAGACCCCAATATGCTTAAATCATTTATCTTTCTTTTATCAATTCCGACTTTCGCTTTTATACCAAACTCATTCAAGATGAATTATACGCAAGAATTTAAATCGCAAGTGAGTCAGCAAAATAGAAGTGGAACAGGAGTGTTCGAATATAAATACCCAAGTAATTTAAAAATCGATCAAGAAAAACCAGAGAAACTTGTATATGTTTCGAATTCTAAAACCACTTGGATTTATCGTGCTCCACTATTTGACGACGAACCAGCTGAGGTAACTGTTCATAAGGGACAGGCCGCGAGCCTTTCAAGTTTTTTTGATATTCTAAAAGATGGACTAAAGACAAATGGAAACTATTCTGTCGCAATTAAGGGTAGTGAGGCTCTTTTAACATTTAACAAGTCAGCATCAAAATCAACTGGAATTAAAACTGCCACATTAAAATTTAATAAAGCTGATAGGCTAATCTTCGATGAACTTAATATTATCGATATTAGTTATACTGATGGTCGATTAGTTGAACTGAAACTTTCAAATATTGCAACAAAAGTTACATTTCCAGCCAAACATTTTGTTTTTGAAATTCCAAAAGGAGCGAAAGTACTAAAACAGTAGTCTTAGTACTTTCCTTGAGAAAAGAATCTGTCTGTTATCGAAAATGGCTCTTTACTTAAGAGCCTTTTATAAACGAGATAGTTTCTCGTAACAAGTTTCACGTAATTACGTGTTTCGCTATATGGAATTTGTTCAATAAATTCGATATCTGTTAGGCTCTTGTTGCGGCTTCTCCAACGGTGAACAGGGTTTTCGCCAGCGTTATAACTTGCCACAAAATTAATGAAATTAAAATTTTGCCTCTTCATAAGCTCTTCAAGAAGTATTGATGAGAGAGAAATATTTTTTTCAATATCATAAAGATCGTTAAAATCTTTGAACGCGATATTCGCTTTTTTTGAAAGTCGTTCGCCCTGTGCAGGTATAAGCTGTAGAAGGCCAAAGGCATCAGCCGGGCTTCGTGCGAATGGATTAAATGCAGACTCTTGTCTTGCAATAGACATTAGTAGAGGAGCGGAAACGTGCTCTGATCTATTCGCATTAATAAACTCATCACTAAAAGCTAGTGGAAACGAGTATAAAGGTGTTTCGCGAAGAAGATCTTCTTTCTTTTCTTTTGATAGAGAGAAGTACTTGAATATCATTTTGTCATAATAAGATGCTTGGTAATACTTTGATAAACTCGTGTTTGGATCATTATCAAGAATATTTTGTGCTAGTTCATCAAGATTGCAGTAGAGGGCCCAGGATAATGGGTCATTTCCATACTTAATTTTTTCTACTGAGTTTGGTAAAGTGCTTAGTTCATTTGAGTAAATATAGCTTAATTGCCCGTAATAACCATAAGGATCAGCTTTTCGTAGAAATCTTATTACATCTTGAGAGTCATCTTCTCTGTTAACCTTTTTCAAGATTGCTGCTTTCCAAAAATAAAATTTATAGTCTGGAGAATCTTCTTCTGTGTATTTTGATAGCCATTCTAAACTTAGGTTGTATTCCTTCTCTTTGTAGTAATACCAAGAGATGTTCCACAATGAATCATCTTTCAAGGATGCAAGTTCTTTTTCGTTTGAATCATTGGCTAAAGTATAAGCCTTCTTGTAAAAATTTATTGCTGTTTCAAGTTTATCCTCGTCTTCACTGATACCGCCAAGATAGAAGTAAACTTGTGCGAGGTGCTTATTTGCTAACTCTTTCAGTTTTAGTAGCCTACTCAGACGAGCCTTAGCCTTTGGGAATTGGTCATTCGTCCAGTAAATGCGTGCAAGAGTTATCGAATACTCAACATACTTATCGAGCCCGAAAGCGTTATCTTTTTTAAAGCTTAAAAACTTAACAAGACGTTGTGTTTGCTTGAGATAGGTTTCTTTATCTCGTTGAAGTTTGTAGCTCATGCGTACGCGCTCCCAAGCCTTAACTTGGTCTTCTAATGAAGTGTCTTTATGTCTTACAATTTTACGATAAAGCTCACGGGCATGTTTGAAATTTCTATTTCGCTCAAAGTCTCTTGCTACATCATACATATTTTCCAATGTTACTTCTCGTGTGTATTGTGGCGAAACATCTTCAAGTTTTTTATAAAGTTCTTCCTGAGGGAGTTTGTTTTTTTTTGCAATTTTAATTGCGTCTTGCAATAGATCTATTTTAGCTTTTTGAGTCTTCTGGTAATCAAGAAGAGTTAACTTGGCCTTAATGATCTCATCAGGAATTTTAGATTTTGATATGATACTCTCACTTAAATCAGCAAGTGACCAAGAGGGGAATGTTTCGAGTCTTTGAGATATATTTGAAATAAAAGTATCTTCTGGGTTACAGAGTAGAATGTACTTTGAAAGAAGCCATGGCGCCAATGGATGCTTGTCACTGGTTAACTCACGCAGCTCAGGGCAGCTTTTAAAATTCCTACTCTGGTCGTGCTCTTTTAACTTCAAAATAAGAAGAGCATTTCTTTGATCATCATTAGGATTCGAAAGCTTGGTAAGCTCGCTAAGTGGATTTTTTGGCGGAATGCCCTGTCGAGAACATGAGGCCATAAATAAGATCATTAGTATTATAGTTAAATTTTTCATCTCTTTTAGGATAGATGAACACGGGATAAGTATCAAGTCATTGAAAATACATTCACTTGACAGTGAAAAAATTGCATAAGCAGTTGAAAAAACATTGGATTGATTATAAAAGAGTCTAATTTTTCTTACTGGAGCATTTATTTTTATGGAAACCACTTCTAATAGCATGGATAAAAAGTTTATCGATAGAACAGTATTTTTTACTTCTTTAGGTTGTTCAAAGAACCTCGTAGATGCTCAAGTTATGCTTGGTCATATGGGACTAAATGGTTTTCAAGTTGTTTTTGAGCCAAATGAAGCAGAGGTAATAGTTGTTAATACATGCTCTTTTATTGAAGCTGCGAAACAGGAGTCTGTTGATACTATCTTAGAGCTTGCTGACTATAAAGAAGAAGATAACGGTGTATGTAAGGCACTTGTTGTATCTGGATGTATGGCACAAAGATATGCAAAAGAACTTGAAGAAAATCTACCAGAAGTTGATATGTTTATTGGCACAGGTGAATATCATAAAATTGTTCCTTTATTAAAAGCATTAGAAGAAAATAAATTAGAAAAGAAATCATTCGTTGAAATCCCGCGCTTTATTCACACGGAGTTTGATCCTCGTATGAATACTTCTCCATTTTATACAGCGTGGTTAAAAATATCTGAAGGTTGTAATAGAAATTGTACTTTCTGTATTATTCCAACTTTAAGAGGAAGACTAAGGTCGCGAACGGTAGAGTCTCTTGTGAAGGAAGCTCAAACACTTTCTGAGACTGGAGTTAGGGAACTTAATCTTATTTCTCAAGATCTTTCAGATTATGGTGTGGACCTAGATGAAAATAACAATTTATTTAATCTCCTTTCTGGTCTCGAGACGGTTGAAGGTGTCGATTGGGTTAGATTATTTTACTTTTATCCAGATGAGTTAACTGATGAAGTTATTGAAAAAATGGCAACATCTTCAAAAGTTTGTAAATACCTTGATATGCCAGTTCAACATTTTTCTGACTATGTTCTAAAGAGAATGAATAGAAAAATTACTGGTGAAAAGATCATGGAGCGTATCCAGAAGATCAGAAGCCGTATTCCGGGTATTGTTCTTAGAACTTCAATTATTGTTGGTTTCCCTGGAGAGAGTGAAGCTGATTTTGAAAAACTACTTGAAGGTATTAAAGAAGCTCGCTTTAACCATCTTGGAATTTTTAGATATTCTGATGAAGAGGGTACTCCTGCTTTCCGTTTAAAAGAAAAAGTGGATCAAGCAACGATCGATGAAAGGTTCGATAGACTTTTTGAAGTTCAAAAAGAAATCGCAAGAGAGCTAAATGAAGAATTCCTAGGACAGACAATTGATGTTCTTGTTGAAGGTACTCACGAAGATACAGATCTACTAATTGTTGGTAGACATTTCGGACAAGCTCCAGATATCGATGGAAAAGTTATTATCAATGATCTTGGAGATGTTGAGCTTAAAGAGGGTGACCTCGTAAAAGTTGAGATCACCGATGTTCTAGATTTTGATTTAGTCGGTAAAGTGGTGACGATTAATTAGAGATCGTCACCTGGGAATGAGTAGCTACCACTTCTAGTGAGAGCTGCTCCTGCATGATTTCCGATAATGAAGTTTACTGTTTTAAACTCATTGTTAGAAAGGACCTCTCTAACGATCACATCCTCTCCACCAATATTTACAGTTTCACCGGCTTTAATTTCAGTTTCAAATAAAGTTCCAGTCCCTGTTACAGTAAAGAAGTCTGCTGTCGCACTCCCTGTTCCTGTTAAGGCAACGGTACTTGGCGTAGGTGTTGTTGTTGCATCACAACCTGAAAGATTCGGTGCTAAAGTATTTGCCCAGTCATCAATTTGATTATAAGAATTATTAAATGGGTCTAGAGTATTATCATCCATCATATCTGCAAAGATTGAATCGATATTTTCATTTTGACTGAAGTTTCTATCAAACTCTCTGATATTTAGTCTAATCCTTGCTTTTATATCGTACGCTGAGTCGAGACACGTAAAAGTGTAGTATGGACTTGCCCCTTTAAAAGGATCAACATATTCAGAGATTGGCTTAGTTGAAGATAGATTTTTATAACGATCCCAGCTATTAGAGTATGTAATTGTTTCTGTGGATACAGTGTCCGAGTGACATGAGTTATTGAGCGCAAAATTAGCGATACTAATATTAGTCTTGTAGCCGTTATCAATTGGTGCGGTAATAGAATGTGTTGTCGTCGAATATCCATCATTTGCAGGTGAAATAATGCTCTTGATGCCACTTTCGATATTCGAAGTTGATGTAGCATCCCTTAAAGCTCCAGCAATACAGCTATTCCTATTTCCACCACAATCGATAGTTACATCTTCATATGTGTAAGTACAATCTGTAGGGGTATCAGGATCTGTAGCAATTGTCCACGATCTAACTATATGAGAACCCTCATCGCAATTTGGGAGAGAGTCATCTGAAGGTGTATTACATAGTGACTCTGCAGTCATGTCTGTAATTTGAGTACTACCTGCTGTGAAGGCTGCATCAGCTGTCGCTGAAGAATTTAAACCAGTTGTTGTGTAAAAAGCGTTTACAGGAATAGAACTAGCGGTACATGAGTTACTTGCAATTGTAGAATACTTTGTAGCAGTTCCTGTTTCAGAAGGTCTTCTATTATAGAAAGCATAAGGTCTGTAGCTGATAAATTCACACATCCCCTTACCAATAAGAGGTTTAAGTTTTGCACCCAGGTTATATAGATCAGATTCTCCAGCATCAAGCATACAGTCAATATCAACAATAGTTGTATCTTGAACAGTTGCAAATCCTAGAATATCTTCTTTATTAATGCGACATTTTTTGTTCTTATTTGCCTGGCCAGCTTTGTGAAGAATATAGCTTGGTGCATCTGTAGCATCTGTTACTTGGAAGTAGTCATACACTTGTATATGAAGTGTAATAGACTGTGAGCCGATAATGTTGGTTCCTGTTAAAGTATAGGCTGTTTTAGCATAAGATTTAGTAGGTGTTCCAGAGATCACCCCAGACGAAGAAGAGAGTGTTAAACCTTCTGGTAGTGCTGGAGAAATTGTATAAACAATATCATCACCTTTAACTCTAAAAGGTGAAATTATAGTTGGTTGTCCAACTTCAAGTTCAAGTTTTAAATTTGAAGCAACTTGGGTAATTGCCGTTCCGGCGTTGTATGGCTTCGTAGGATCAAGAATGTCACCATTGTTAAATGATACCTGAGTATTGAGTTGAATTTCAAGGTCACTCCCACTTAAAGCACTAACATATCCAGAAGCTGATTGATCTGAGATAACATCATAACCTTTTTTAAACCCAGCTCCTGTTGCAGCAGCTGCAAGAGTTGTTATCTGGTTAGGCGTCCAAAGGCTTATTACGGTTTGTGTTGTTGTTCCAGATACAGGGTTATTACTATCACATGAACTCGTATTAAAAATAGTTTGAGCTCCATCATCTTCAAAGTTGCCAGTTAAGCCTGTTGTATCTTTTGATTGTAGATAATAGATTGTATTTCCATCAATTTTAGTGATAGTCGCTTTTGCATTTCCTGACTGACAAATAATATAACCACGTGAAGTTCCACCAGGAGCAGGGTTATTGTAATCAGTGAATAGAGAAGCATCGGCAACGTTAATTAAACCAGAGATAAGCTCTGGGGCTTCTTGTATCTTTGCTTCAGCAGCCACAAATGTTTTTGCATTATCAACAAATTGGCCGTCAATAAAGTCAGTGTTAGAAGTTACTTCTACAACGACATAATTTGTAGTTTTGTATCGAACAATACCTGTTCCAAATGTTGTAAGCGGAGCAATTGGAGAAGAAGAAATGTCACTCCCAACTCTGAAAGCTGATGTATCATCTAATTGGAGAATTTTCAAATTTGCCAAAGAAAGCATTTCGGGTGCTTCAATGATACCTAGTCCAAAAGTGTATGTTTGGTTGGAAGACTGATTTTCAACGCTGAGTACATAGGTTTTCTTTGTTTGAGCAGTCGTCACTGTTCCGGTAATAAAACCAGTAGTCGTATCAAGAGTAAGTCCTGAAGGAAGAGCCGGACTGATGCTAAAAGTAACGCCGTTGTTGGCAACTAAAGCTGTTGCGCTTGATGACCCTGGATTGAGTTCAACTGTTGAGTTTGTTGGAAAATAAAAATTTACGTCCTCAATAACTGTTTCAGTGGAAACATATGCAGTTCCGTCGTCAAGCTCGTCACCAATAACAAACTTTGAGCTAACTGCAACGTCGACGAAAATATTGTCATTACCATCAACAAGATTAATAGTCCCTGAGCCACTATTCTTAGAGACAAGTTGACTTGCACTAGAAAAAGCAGCGTTCGAATCTACTGCTAGGCCCATTTTTCTTGTTGCTGAAGTTGCTCCAAAAGTAACATGAAAGTCATCTGGAATCTCAGCTTCAACACCGATATCAACACCAACAGGACCAAGTTGAACATCTTCTAGACTATTTGGGTCTCGATAAACGAGAGTAACGTAATAAGTAGATGAAACAACGGGTGTCGACGTTGTTGCAGTAATAACTCCAGTTGTAGTATTGAGATTCACTCCAGACGGAAGAGCGGGAGTGATTGTATAGCGCGGATTGAAATTATTTGCAGCATTGTTAGTTAATGCATTTTCAACCGGGAGTAGATCATTCAGATCTCCAGACGGATTAAGAAATGTTGTTGTGCCTGCAACAAAAATTGTGTCCGCATAGGATAGTGAAGTTGGTACGTTAAGTGTAGAAGCATCGATAGTATTCCCGTCGGAGTCTGTAAAAACGACTTCAGGGGTTTCAACAACCTCTTCCTTGACCTTTTTTACCGAATCTTCCTTGAACTTTGTTAGGCTATCCGGCATGCAGCCTTGAAACAAAACCAGTAATAAAATAAATGTGCTAATTCCTTTTAACGTTCTCATGACTATATTATCGACAATAAAACTTAAAAAGTTTAAGTTTTGCGAAAAGTCCTGTATTTATCGGCTTCTAGGCAATTTTTGTCCATGATCAATTAAGAGAAATTGACAAAAATCGTTGGCTTTTCAACATAAAATATTTCTATCTATCTAATATTATGTAATCACCTATAATTTACTAAGTAGTAGGTAAATATATGAAGATATTGATTTTAGAAGATGATGAAATGGCAAGAATGGGCCTGTCGCTCATGCTAAAAAGATATGCTCGGACCTTTGAGTATAGCCAAGCTCATCTTGTCTTAAAAGAAATTGATGATATCGAAGCAGATTTAGCTTTTGTTGATTTAGATCTTGAAGAGGATCTTATTGGGCTTGAAGTAATTAGCCGTTTGAGTGCAAGAGGTATTAAGACCATTGCACTTACAGGGCATGAGGAAGATAGTATCATCTCTCAGGCTTACGAGTTTGGAGCATCTGACTTCTTAGTAAAACCTGCTACCGAAGAACAAATTGAATTTGTTATTAATAAGCAGAGACTTGGAAAAATATCTACTGATGAGTTTAATATCTCTAAGCAAAACCTTGCAAAATTAAAGAATATCTTTTTAAAAAATCAAAATTTACTACTGACTGGTGACACTGGTACAGGAAAAACTTTTCTGGCAAAAGAGGTTCATCGCTATCTCTGTGAGCTTAGAGATAAGGTAGATCTTCCGTTTATTAGTGTTAATTGCAGTGAGCTTTCGAGAACTCTAATCGAGTCTGAATTATTTGGACATAAGAAAGGAGCTTTCACTGGAGCAAGTGAAGATCGAAAAGGACGCATTGAGAGTGCCAATGGTGGTGTTTTATTTATTGATGAGATTGGGGCCCTTGATTTAGAGACTCAGGTTAAACTTTTGAAAGTGATAGATGAAAGAATAGTGTATAGGGTTGGGGATAGCGAGCCACGTAAAGTAGATTTCTTGTTAATAACAGCGACATGTGATGACCTGGAAAGAAATATCAAAGAAAAAGTATTCCGTCATGATCTTTTTCAAAGAATATCCGATATACAGATTAGACTTCCATCATTCTACGAATATACAAACTCACAAAAAATAGAGTTCATAAGAAAGATTATAAAGTTACAACCAAGAAGAATTGTTATTTCGAATGAGGCCTTGGAATACCTATGTTCTCGACACTGGCCGGGTAATTTAAGAGAGATCACAAAGGCATTGAAAGAAATAACTGCTTCTGGAACAGGTGTGATCGGCCTCGAATATATGTACGAATACTTCTCTGGTCATGAAAAAGATTTTATTTCGAGAGAAGGACTTGATGGATTTGAAGATGTGGTGCTAGAAGTTGGACTACCTAAGTTTATCGAAGAGGTTGAAAGATACTTTATTCAAAAAAGGTATGGGCAAAATCAACAGAAAGCGAGAACAACAATTAATGAGTTAAAAATTTCGAATAATATGTTTTATAAGTATATAAAAAGGTAATAGGAGTTTAAGTGAAAAGTATTTTTCTTGGTCTATTGATTTTAGTGAGCGTAAATTCCCATGCGCTTGATATGAATGAGCTTAAAGGGACATTGAAAAGTTTAACTGTAAAATTAATTGGTGAGGAGTACGCATCTAAAATTTTCGGTAAAGAAGATTCAGAGATGGAGTTACCTGCAATTCCAAAGATTATTTCAGACGCAACATCTACAGATATTTATAAGAAGAAAAAAGATAAAGTCACACTTAATTTAACTGAAGAGCAGATTAATGAATATAATGTGAGTTATATAAATGAACTTATCATGGCAACTAGAGAAGTTAAGGCCAATAGAGATGAACTGGGGAAATGGTTTAATACTTTATCCCAAGGAGCAACTCGAGAAGGAGTTTATCGAGCAATGGTCTTAGATGATTATTATCGTCGTTTAGAAAACTATAATGATTCACCATCGCGTGCCCTTGTTGATTTTGCGATCTCTTTTATGAGTCGTTATGTGAATCAGAAAGTTTCAGAAAAAACATTAGCCTCTTTAAATTTATATTCTATTAAAAGACTCGTGACTGAGAAGGCTCTTGATATTGCTGATACATACTTAATTTCGGATCGTGATGAAGACTTCTATGCTTGGTACGCTGTCCTTTCTGCTGACCTTGCCAAAAACTATCCTATATGGACAAATAAACTAAGATCACAAACAGATCCTAGTTCTCATCTATCTTGGGCGAAACGTGTTCCGAATCAATATGTTAAGTCAGAGATCATTATTAAAATGCACATGCTATTTAATAATCTTCAAAAGAGATCTACAAATTAATCCCAAAATGGATTACTAATTTTTGCAAGAGACATTAGAAGTCGTTCAACACCAAGTGCGATGCCTGCACTTGGTGGTAATCCCTTTTTCAGTGCAGAGTAGAGAACTGAAGCCTCAGGTAGCTCATAACCATAGAAATTTTGCTTCTCTTTTGCTTGCTCGGTAAAGCGCGCTCTTTGCTCTGATTCATCTGTTAATTCATTAAAGCAGTTACAAAGTTCAACACCACGAGAATAGATTTCAAATCTCTCACATACTCGAGGGTCAGATTCTTTTATGGTTGAAAGAGCCTTTAGTGGTGCAGGAAATTCATAGAGAAGTAAGAAGTCATACTCAACAAACTTAGGCTCAACTTCGTTTAGCATTAATAAGAAAAAGAGATCGTCCCATGTTAGTTGTTCTCTGGCGGCGAGATGAATTGTTTTGAATTCATTTTTAATAAGCTCATACAGATCGTCTTTGTTGAGATAGTCTAGGATATTAACTCCAACATACCTTTTAAAAGCTTGCGCCACTGTCATACGAGTGAATTTTACTTTTTCAAAATTTGTTGGAACTTGTTTACTTTTTAAAGAGTTGAGACAGTAAGAGAAGAGCTCTTCACAATCTTGCATGATCTGCTCATAGCGCTCATTACTTCGATACCATTCGAGCATTAAGAATTGTTTTCGGTGAGTGGTACTATCTGGCTCATCACGAAAGGCATAGCTTAGAGTGAAGATATTTTCGTAGCCTTCACTCAGAAGAGATTTCATATGGAACTCAGGGGAAGTATGAAGGTATAGATCTCTGTTTTGCTTTGCGTGAATACTGTGGAGTTGAAAAGGGTGAATATGGGTCTCCATGCCTGGATTTGTTACAACGGGAGGAGTGATTACTTCAAGAAAACTCTTCGAATTAAAATATTCTTTGATTGAATTTTGTATGATAAAAAGTGGCTCATATTTTTTCATAAGATAACTCGTACTTAACGCTTTGCGCTCTTTGTTTTTGTAGTTGAATATGACATAACAAGAGAAAATTTAAAAGGGTAAATAATGGTTGAATTGATTTCTACACTACAATCTTGGGTTGATGAAGCAGGACTTCATCTTGTGGTAACTGATACACATGCTTACGCTGCAATAGCTTTAATTGGATTAGTATTTCTTGCTGGTCTTTATTTAATTTTTAGAACCTCTTCAACTGATGTTGAAAAACAAATTGAGGAAGTGACTGAAGCTGTAAAAGCAGAAGTTTCAGCTCATGCCGAGATTGTTGACGTTGAAGAGTCACTTGATGCTCCGGCTCCAGTAGAGCTGAAAGAAGAAAAAGCACCTGAGCCACTGAAGACGCCAAAGCTTTCATGGAAAGACAGACTTGCGAAAGGGCTTAGTCAGTCTCGTACTGATGTTTGGGGGAAACTTGGCTCTCTTTTTGGGAAGGGAACAATTTCTGAAGATATCTTAGATGAGATTGAAGAAATTCTTTATGGAGCAGACCTCGGTCCAACAGTAACTTCTGAGCTAATTGAGGCCATTGAAAAAGAAGTTAAAAAAGGCGAGATGCAAGAATCTGATTTTAAGAATTTCATTAAAAAGTTTTTAACGGAACAGATGGGATCTATTCAAGAAAGTATTAATTCGGACCTATTTGAGTTCAATCCAGCGGATAAGAAACTCAAGGTTATTATGATCGTTGGCGTTAATGGTGCAGGGAAGACGACGACAATTGGAAAGCTTGCGACAAAACTTACAGCGCAAGGAGCAAAAGTTGTTGTTGGTGCTTGTGATACTTTTAGGGCCGCAGCGGTTGATCAGCTACAAGTTTGGTGTGACCGAGCAAATGCAACAATGATTCGAGCTAAAGAGGGAGCTAATCCAAGTGGTGTGGGTTACGATGCACTGCAGACGGCAATGAATGAGGAAGCAAATTACTGTATCCTCGACACAGCGGGCAGACTTCATACTGCTGGAAATCTAATGGAAGAGCTAACAAAGAGTAAGAATGTTCTTAAAAAGCTAGATGACTCAGCGCCTCACCATACTTTATTGGTTATTGATGCGATTACTGGACAGAATGCTTTAAGACAGGCCGAGGAATTTAATAAGGCACTAAACTTAACTGGTCTAATTTTTACTAAATGTGACGGATCTTCAAAAGCGGGGAGTGCGGTATCTATCGTTAAAAATCTCCAAGTTCCTATAACTTATATAGGAGTGGGTGAAAATGTTGAAGATTTAAACCAGTTCACCCTGGATGAGTACCTTGACGCTCTCGTTGGGAATTAAAAGCTCAATTGATACGTTGACGGTAGTAGTGCATAATATTAGAATCTTTATAGGACGGATATAAAGATGGAAGTTAAAGAATTTAATATTTTAGGGCACAGTATAAGACTTAAGGAAGTCGAAGACGAGACAGCTGTTTCACCAGATGAAATTGTTTCTTATGTAAACAATGAAGCTATAAAAATGAAGCAGGGAAACCCTAATCTAAAAGATTCACAAATCGCAGTGTTACTTGCGCTAAAATATGCGACTGATAAAGTAACACTCGAGAGAGAATATAAAGAAAGTATTACTGAGTTTGAAAAAATGGCTGAGGATGCTTTCAGGTTGATTGAGGAAGTAACACCATCGACTCACTGATGAAAACAAAAAGTGAGCTTCGAAAAGAGTGTAGAGAAATATTAAAAGAGCTCAGTAAAAATCAGGCGCTTTTAAGTTCTAAATCTCAAGAAATTACAGACCAAATATATTCACTACTTCTATCTAATAAAATTATCCACCTAAATTTAGGAGCTTATTATCCACTTGATGATGAGCCAGAGATTACAGATCTCTTTGTAAACAAAAACCTTGGAAGAATATCTTTTCCAAGTTTTGGTGAAGACACTGGCATGGTTTTTAAAATTGGCCAAGGTCATGAACTGAAGAAAAAAGAAATGTTTGGCCGAAGTTTTTTCGTACCAAGCGAAGATAGTGAGGAAGTGGTTCCTGAAATTCTATTGATACCTGGTTTGGCTTTTAGCAGAGACGGAGCAAGGTTAGGTAGAGGGAAAGGTTACTATGATCGTTATCTTGAAAATAAAAATTTGATAAAAATCGGCATCTGCTTTCATGAGCAATTAGTAGATGAGGTCCCAATGGAAGAGACAGACGTGAAAATGGACTTCGTCATAACTGATAAATTGCAATTGAAAGTTGAGAATAGAAAATAGGGAGAAAGAATGAATACTGAAGTAATACTGGCTTCTGTGCTTTTTCTGATCGTTGGTGTAATCGCAGGATTCGTTGTACGAGCAGGACAGGCTAAGAAAGAACTAGCAGAAAGAGAAAAGAAAGGTGACGAGATCATCGAAAAAGCTAAAGAGCAAGCTAAGGATATCAATTACAAGGCACGCAAAGAAGCGAAAGAATTAGCTCAAGAAATCAAAGAAGAAGCAGAGAAAGTTGCTGATAAAATGAAGAAAGAGCTTAACGAAGCTGAGAAAGATCTCAATAAGAAACAAGCTAAGCTAGAAACGAAGCTTGATGAAATTGAGGAAGCTAAGAAAAAAATTGATAAGAGAGAAGAAGAACTTAAAACGAAAGAACTTGAGATCTTCAAAGAAAAAGAAAGATACATTGTAAGACAAGAAGAATATGCAACTAAATTAACTGAAGTTGCGATGATGACTAAAGAACAAGCTAAAGAAGAACTTGTTAAGACGATGGAAGAAGAAGCCAAAGTTGAGTTTTCTAAAATGCTTATCAAAATGGAAGAAGAAGCAAAAGAGAACGCAGAAGATAAGTCTAAGAGAATTATCGGTATTGCGATTCAAAGATTTGCTGGTGAATATGTTGCGGAAAGAACAATTACTACAGTTGACCTTCCTTCTGACGATGTTAAAGGTCGTCTAATTGGTAGAGAAGGTAGAAATATTCGTGCTTTCGAGCAAATTTGTGGTGTTGATTTAATTATCGACGATACTCCTGAGCTAGTTGTTATCTCTTCTTTCAACGTTGTTAGACGTGAAATTGCAAAGAGAACAATTGAAAAACTAATTGCTGACGGACGTATCCACCCAGCAAAAGTTGAAGAATTCCACGAGAAGTCTAAAGCTGAATTTGAAAAGCACCTTCTAACTCTTGGTGAAAAAGCACAGATGGAAATTGGTGTTCACGGAATCCACCCAGAAATCTTAAAACTGATTGGGGCCCTGAACTACAGAACTTCATATACACAAAACCAATATCAGCACGCAATTGAAGCAGCATTTGTTGCTGGTGCAATGGCTTCTGAGATGGGATTAAATGTTAAGCAAGCAAGACGTGCAGGTCTTCTACATGACATCGGAAAAGTTCTTGATGCTTCGGCTGAAGGTTCTCACGCTGTTATCGGTGCAGACTTTGCTAAGAAATACGGAGAGTCTCCAGATATCGTTCACGCGATTAGAGCTCACCATGATGATGAAAAACCAGAATCAATCCTTGCTCATATTGTTGCAGCTGCGGATGCTCTTTCTGGTGCTCGTCCAGGTGCCCGTAAGGCCCTTACTGAATCATATGTTTCTCGTCTTACAGATATCGAGGAAATTGTTAACTCTTTCGAAGGTGTTTCGAAGTCTTATGCAATTTCTGGTGGTCGTGAAGTTAGAGTTTTCGTTGAAAACGATAAGGTTAACGATGAGCAAACTGTTATGCTTTCTCGTGAAATCGCTAGAAAAATTGAAGACGAAATGTCTTACCCAGGTACAATTAAAATTACAGTTGTACGTGAAACAAAATCAGTTGGCGTAGCCAAGTAGTGATATGGGTGCTTCGGCACCCTTTTTTTTATGGATAAGAAAAAGTATTACATCATTCTCTTTGTTTTATTTTTAATCGAAAGCCTTCTCGATTACTTCTTTGATATCCCACTCGAATATCATCTATCCTATCTCGTTCCATTAGTATTTTCTTTGTATCTGACACATCCAAATATCGAAGAATATAAAAAGAGTCCGAGGCGATTTTATAGCTTTTCACGAGCGCTTTTTGGCTTTCATAATTTTCTAAGCAAGAAATTTGAGGGGCATAAGTATCGCGATGTGATTGTGACATTTGTTCCAAGCTTCACATTTTTCTGTGTGCTCTTGCTATTACAAATGAACTTTCTTTTAATTCTTGCTTACTTGCTTGGAGTTGTGGTCTTTATTGGTTTTGAAAGATTATACAATAAGATTCGATAAATGATCTTTAAAATGTTCGAGTTTTTCGCTACGAAGAAACCTTCCGCGTACAGTTTCAAAGTCAGGGAAGTCATCAAAGATATACCTTGAAAAAGATTTAAATCGCTTAAGAATAATCTCTTCTTTAAGACCTTCGATTCTAAATTCTTTTTCTAGTTCATAGAAGTAAGTATCAAGATGTTGCTTTCTCTCTTCAAGAAGAAATTCTTCACTTAGAAAATGACTATTATCTTTGAACTGATCAAAGAGCGTTGCAAGCCATGGGGTTTTAAGAGCGCTTCGTCCTAACATTACTGCGTATGGATCACACTCATCAAAAATTCGAACAATATCTTCAACCGTCCAGATATCACCATTTCCAATGATTGGAATATTGCAGGCCTTAACGGCTTGCTTAATGTACTTCCAATCTGCAATTCCTTGGTAGAGTTGGTCTCTTGTTCGTGCATGAATTGTAATGGCCTCAACGCCTTCATCTTCGAGAAGTTTCAAAATATTTAAGAAGTTCAGATCATCTTTATAGCCAACACGAATTTTTGCAGTGAAGACACCTTTAAAACTTTCACGAATTTCTTTGATTATTACTCTCAGGGCATCAAGATCGGAGAGTAAGAATGCGCCACCATGGTGTGCATTAACTTTCTTTGATGGGCACCCAAGATTAAGATCAAGATGGTGATAACCAAGATCATTAATTATCGAAACCGTCTCTTTCGTTTGAGCACGGGCCGAAGTTAGAATCTGATATGAAGTTTTCTGGTAGAGCTTCTTATTTTCAAGGGCTCTTTTTCCATAGTGATTGTTGAGAGCTTCTGGATAAATATTCCCGACGCTAGGAACACGGAAAAAATCAGTACTAAAATAGTCCCATTCACTGAATGCTCTGCCAACAGCGAGTCTATATGCACCGTCAGTTACACCTTCCATCGGGGCGAAGAGTAGGGAATGTTTTTTAAATGGCAGATTTTCCATGGCTTCCCTTATAGACTATGCGCAACAAACTGGCCAACTTTTTAAAAAATGTGTAGAAAAGCACATGCGAAAATTTATCTCATTTGCCATGCCAATAAGAACTTCAAGAGAGGGGATAACGTTCTATTTTCAAGAGCGTAAAGAGGCTGGTGCACTTGATGGGAAGCTTGAGTTTCCAGGGGGGAAAATTGAGATAAATGAGAGCCCAGTTGAGGCCTGTATTCGCGAATTTGAAGAGGAAGTTGGTCCTAGAATTGCCGAGCCTCGCTTTCTTCAATTCTCAATAGATCAATTTGACTATGAAGACCGCCAGGTTCAACTATATTCCTTTTATTTAGAAGTAACTGATGAAGATCAGTTTACAGATAGCTTGATCTCAAAATTCATTCCTTTTGAAATGATGAAAAATGAGGTAATTAAATTAAATCTTCTTGATGCAAATTTTAGTATTGTGATGAAATTCTTGGAATTCAAGAAAAGTAATATAATAGGTGCTTAATGAATTATATTTTAGAGCTCTCAAAATTCTATCTTCTCTCAGTTGGCTTTGGAGTTTTTATCTTTGCTCCAGTAGCAAATTCAAAAATGACTGGTGGAGGTTTTCAAAAATTACTAACGACTGTTTGTCTAAGCTCGATTTTTGGCGCGATTATCTGTCATGTTGTAATGGGAAAGTCTCTCGCAAATATTGAAGGAGCAATTCTTGTTGTATCAAGTATTTGTCTTCTTTTTCATCGCCAATTACACAATACACACGATGAAAAAAATTCTCTTTTATGGCTTCTTTATGCAATTCCGGCAGCATTAGGAATTGTTGAATTTTATTTTTATCAAACATACACACTAAGAAACTACTTGTTCATCATGAGTTCTGCTTACTACTTAGGAGCGATTACATATGCGATGATCTTGGGGCACTGGTACCTTGTAACTCCAAAGTTAAGTGAGAAACCATTAAAAGTTGCAACACTTATTATGTGGGCAATCATGATTCCAAAGATCATTTGGAGCTTTTATGAAGCTTCGAATGCGAGTGCTTACCTTGAATTGGGTACTATGCTTGGAGGAGGGTATTCTTTTAACTGGATCATGTTTATCATGAGAGGTGTTTGGGGATACTTGGTAATTGGAGTAATGAGTTACTTCGGTTGGCGTCTTGTGTGCATGAGAAGTATTCAAAGTGCCACAGGTATTTATTATTCAATGACAATTTTTGTATTTATTGGAGAGCTAATCTCTAGTTATTTATTCTTTAAATTTGGACTACTAATATGATGGAGATTACTCTTACTTGTACTGAATGTGGATCAGGGATTTCAATCGCACCAACTCTGGATGCAAAGAGTTGCGAGTGTAAAATTTGTGGAAAAGAACATAATATATATTTTACACCAGAGCATTTTGATGGTGTTTTAAAAGATTGCCCATGCTGTCAGCGCCAAGACTTCTATAAGCAAAAAGATTTCAATAGAAAGTTAGGAGTGACATTATTCGTGACAGCTGCATTATTATCAGTTTGGATCTTTATGAGTCCCTATGCACCTTATGCAGTCGCTCCATTTCTTGTACTTTATGTTTTTGACTTTATTCTATTTAGAAAGCTTAAGCCGATTGGAATTTGCTATAAGTGTAATACAATCTTTAGGAATGTGACGAATATTCAAGATATCCATGATTTTAACCATGAGATGAATGATCGAATTGTTTATTCAGACCATGATTTTAAGGGTGAGCACCTCGATCACTAAGTTGTAATTTTCTGAGGCCCGCATTGAATTTATCTCTTAGTTCAAGTGAGCCTTTTTTCTTTTTTGGGAAAACCACATATAGTTTTTTTCTCTCAAGAATTGGCTCAAGAACTTTAAAGTCATGGCCCAAACCTTCTTTTTCTATCAAATAATCCATTACTTTTTTGTCAATGACAATGACATCAATTCTCTTGGCGATTAGTTTTTTGATATTATTAAGATCATCAAGAGCATTTTCCTTTGTGATTGTATTATTATCGTCGATGTATTCATTGTTGATGTAATTCTTAACGACTCCGATTTTATATTTAGTTAAAAAAGATAACTCTTTATAACTATCGAGAGGAAAATCTTTGCGTGCAACTAGCACAAGAGGTGTTTCGTAAAATGGTTCAGAGTAATAGAAGTCTTTGCTTCTCGCTTCACTATAATATTCCGGTCCAAGGGCATCAACAAGACCATTTGATGCTAGCATAAGGGCGCGAGACCATGGATAGAAATTAAACTCCGCTTTTACATTGACCTGTTTGAAAATCTTTTTCACAAGTATATTACTCTCGTTGAACTTGTCAGTAAGAGCTGAAGTGTACGGAGGCCACTCAAGTGTGGAGACCTTAACTACTTCTCCAGCTTGTGAAGGTAAAAATATTAGTAAAGCTAGTGTTGCTACAAGACTTTTCTTCATATCTTAAGCATAACATAACGTAATAAATTATTTACATTTAACAATAGCTTTTATTAAGATAACAAAAAAATATATGGAGGTTTTGGAATGAAGGAATTGTTAGTTTTTCTTAGCATTTGTTCGTTGTCTTCACTTGCAGGGATCAAAGAGGACTTTGTGGAGCAAGTGAAAAAAGAATGTGGCAAATCTGAGGATGAGGCTTCTGCCTTAGCTACGCCAGGTAGAGCTGGAAATGTAATTAAATACAAACTGTGCCCACAGAATCCAGTTGTAGTTTCTGAGGATTGTAAGCTTAGTTGCTCAGCTTCTGCTGGGAATGTTGTAGGTAATTAAATAAGGAAAAGTATGATGAAAAAATTATTTGTAATTGTTCTTTCGGTAACAAGCATTTATGCGCAGGTTACGAAAAAAGAGATTAATGATATTCAGTCTCGATTAGAGGAACTGGAGCTTGTAAACTATACTAGGAATTTTTCAATTTCTGGTCAGTTGATTAATATGTATGAAGCATATGAAAAGAAAAAAACAACGGATATCTCAACTGGAGCGACAGAGAAAGATGAAGTTAATGTTTATGCAACAATTGCGTCTCTTGACGTTAATTATGATGTGAATGATAGGATCAATTTTTATTCAACATTGGGAATGTCTAAGTTTTGGAATAACGAAGGACGCGATGGTGATGCAGAAGATTACTGGAATAAGTCTAATCAGGGAAGTTTAGGTTATCAGGGATCAACAGCTCGCTTTGATAAAGTGTTTTTTACGTATACACCTAATGAATATTACAATTTTGCTATTGGAAGAATGCCAACGAACTTCGGGCCACCTCAGCACCAGTTAGATGGGCAAGAGAGAAGTGGTACTTATCCAAGAATGGCATATAATTCAATATTTGACGGTGTTGCACTATCTATTAATTTAGCAAAATTTCTTCCAAAAGATCATAGTTTAAAATTAAAATTTTTCTACACTCCGTATATTAATATTGATAAATCAGACAGAACAAAGCAAAGGAAGACGCCTGCGGATACTTCTGGTAAGCCTGGGCCAAATGAGAAAGTTAAATCTGATACACTTCTATGGGCTTTTTTGGGAGAATACGAAGTTAAAAATCTTTCATGGGTAGACAGCTTAGAAATGTATATTTTCACATTGAACTATGAAGATTTCTGGTGGGAGTCATACAAAGATACTTATAGAGGATGGGGATATAATTGGACACTTGGGTTAAATGGAATTGCTAATACTGGCCTAAATTTTTGGATGAGCTTTATTGGTACAGACTGGCAAGCAAAAGCAAATAATAAGCACATTAATGGAGAAGGATATCTATTCAACTTAAATTATAAGTTTGATAGTACACATGTAGTTGGGGCCGAGTATCTTGTAACAAATAAGAACTACTATCTTGATGAATGGACGTATTTTAACATCGCTCCATTTTATAAGACATCAGATATGACTGGATATCATTTATACTGGTCAATGCCTATATATGATAACTTAAGAATGCGATTAGGTACGTATCAATACGAAGTTTCACACTCTGATTATTATAATAAGCAAGAGGGGAGCTCGTACTATGCAATGGTAAAATTAAGCTTCTAATTACAAATACTTAGGGTCACGGTTACGTGATCCTAAGTAAACTACGTTTCTGGCTATAGACTAAAATCTTGAAATAGTGTAAAATAATGCTAAACTTAATTAATTTAAGACTAATTGTTAGTTAGGTTAAATAACAAGGAATTTAACATAGAACCCCCGCAGAAGCGTTTAAACGTTTTTTCAAAAACCCCAGGACATTATTAAATGGAGATAGACAGTTTTGAGATAGTCTCATTAACGGTATGCTTTTGTCTTTCTGGATTCTTTTCAGGATCAGAGGCAGTTTTACTATCAGTCAGTCATGATCGCGCAAGACAATTAATTGAAGAAGGTGGACCTAAAGGTAAGGCCCTTAGCTTTATGGTTGAAAAACCAAGCGAACTTTTAACGACAATTCTTGTTGGAAATAATATTGTAAATATTTTCGCATCTTCTCTAACCACAGTAATTGCGCAAAGAATTTTTGCAACTGATGCTATTAGTATTGCAGTAGGGGTAACAACTTTAATTATTCTAATCTTTGGTGAAATCATGCCAAAGACTTTTGCAAGAACTCATGCAGAATCTCTATCTGTTTTCACTATTCGTGTTCTACAGGTTTTCTACTATCTAACTTACCCAGTTATTAAGCTTATGGTTTGGGTTATCAATACAGTGCTTGGAGAAAATGCTCAACTTACCGGACGAGTGGTCACGAAAGACGATATTGAGTACATGATTCAAAAAGCGGAAAAAGAAAATACAATGGATGCTAAGCAGATCGATATGATTAACTCGATTCTTGAGTTTCCAAAAATTAAAGTAAAAGACATCATGATTCCTCGAAAGGAAGTAAAGTATATTCAGGTAAAAATGCAGTATAAAGAGATTATCAGTATAGTTAATCTCGATACGCACAGTCGCTACCCTGTTTGTGATGGAGAACTTGAAAATATAAAAGGTTTTCTTCATGTGAAATCACTTGCCTTTGTTAAAGATGAGGATAAGAAAGATTTTGATTTAATGAATTACCTCAAGGAACCGTTCTTTGTTTTCGAGCATATGAAAATTCAGGCTGTATTTGATCACATGAATAGAAAGAAAGTTCACCTTGCCCTTGTGAAAGATGAGAATGGACTGATCGTGGGTATTATTACCCTAGAAGATATTATCGAGGAAATCCTTGGGGAGATTCAAGATGAGCACGACCTTGATGAAGAAGAAGTTCTAAAAGAGTATATGGAAGTTGATTCTGAAGATGGAATTGTTGTTGATGGATCAATTTCTCTTAGAGAACTTTATAACGATTACGACATTAAAATTCCTTTAAATGATAATTATTCTACTCTAGCTGGCTTTGTACTGGATATGCTTGGAAATAACTTTCCTGAAGAAGGGCAGATTATCGTTTGGGAAGGATTAAGTTTCCATTTATTGAAAGTAGATGACTACGAAATTAGAGAAGTTCGTATCAAAGACGTTGATGGTGAAAAGCACTTATATTCTAAGCGTGAAGTTGTAGAATCAGCGTCACCGGAGCCAGAAGAACCAGAAGTTATTAACTAAGGATTTAAGAAGTTAAATACTTCCTTGCTGAATACTTTTGGTATCCAAACTTCAAGATAAAAAGTTTTCGAATTAAATTCTAGAGGTATCTTCATCACCACGCAATTTTGGAAGTGGTGATGGGCGCTACCTGCAACTTCAATTTTCTCTGATGGGAATTTATTATAAGGGTGAGCTAGGTAATCATGAAGCTTCACATCTTCAAAGTATTTGGAAGGAATATTTCCTGTAATAGCACTAAAAATAGGAGATAACTCTTTTTCACCCATTTCTTGGATGAAATCTTCAAAGAACGACTCAGCTCCACCAATAACAAATGAGAAAAAAGAATTACTAAGCTCAAATGTTTGAAAATAATTCATTTGATTTAAAAAAGTTTGTGGTGAATCATCTAGGGATAATTCGCCACGCTTGAGTATGATTCCTTTCTTCGAAAAGAAATATTTCATTGTTTCATCCACATAACATTTAAGTAAACTCTCTACTCTAAGCTCTCGCTCTATGTTGTCGAGGAGTGTGATGTATTTGATCATATCTGTCGCAGGTAAAATATTACGATAACGATGATCACTAAGCTTGTTTAAAACTTTTTGATCTGCATCAAATACTTGAAGCGAATAAGATGAACTCTTTAAAATTGTAGAGACAAAGTTAATAAGATCAAGGAGTTCGTCAGTTGGGGAGTCAAGTGGAGCCAGGTTTAAAAGAATATGCTTCGGGCTTTCAAGGTACCCTGACAAAGCTTTAGTTATGTCAGTATGATTCTCTCGAAATAAAGTGATGGCATCAAATTTTTTGTTGGTAATTTTTAAAAGAGCATCATTCATCTTTCTTTATCCTTGAGGCTACGATTTTTCCGAGAATCATAAAGGCTTTTTTCTGTTTCATCGTCTTGGCTAAGTCTAATGCTGTTTTTCCACGGAAGTTTTTTTCAATAGGATCTTGCCCTAGCATAATAAGAAGCTTGATAGAGTTTAAGGCTCCTACAGATGCTGCTTGCATTAGGAGAGTATTGCCTTTGATTTTAGTGTCAATACTTGCAGAGTTATCAATGAGGATACGAGCACAATCTGCACGGTCTGCCTCAATTGCCAGTGACAGTGCTGTGTGACCATCAGTTCTTTTCTCGTCAATATTGCGAACTTTGTGAGCGAGATAATCAACAACTTCAGTATGTCCATTAAGCGAGGCAATCATTAGACAAGATAAACCTTTTGTGTCTTTGATTTCATAATCTGCTCCCTGGAGAATGAGTTTCTTTAAAAGTGCAACTTGACCCTTCTCCGAAGCTATCCAGCATAGGGTTTGTCCCTTGGCATTTTTCATGTTGGGATCAACAGCATTTTCGAGAACTTTTTGTTCTTGTTCTGTTAGTTCTTCAGTATTTTCCTCTTTTGACTTCTCATTCTCTTTCTCTTCTTGAGCATCAGAGGTTAGATGCTTAATGGCAATCACATCATTATTCTTATCTTCGTCTATAGATCCTTTGACGATATAACCATCGGTCTCTTTGTCATTTTTTGCTGATTTTACAGTATCATTTAGCCGGTCAAAGCTAGATTCTGATGCCGGTTCAGATCCTTCAGTTCTCTTAATATCTATAGAGTCTGACTGTTTGCCTGGAGTGAGAAGTTCAGGCCTTTTTATTTTTTCATTCTCAAGAATTTGGTGATTAGACTCACTGACTGTGATTTTTTCAGATTGTTGAACTTCTGGTGAACCGCTAATTATTCTCGCCTTCGAAGGCTCTTGTGGTGTTTCAGATCGACGAAGTTCCTTTGTCTCGTATGAAGGCTCGACTTCTTTGTTTACAGTAGTGATTTCTCCATACTCATCCTTAATAACGCGATCATCTGACTTAAGAATTCCAAAGGTGTCGTCCTCAACATTTTTATCCACAGTACGAATTTGACCATATTCATCTTTATATTCATCTTTGAAGCCATCTCGAAGATAAGTAATATTTTTCTTCTTGTCGAGAATGACTTTGTTTTGCTCATCTGTTGTACTGTCTGGCACTTGAAAAGAATTTTCATCTTCCTGTTCTTCGCCACCTTGTAAGTGTTTTACTTTCATGAAGTCATCTTCGACTTCATTGTTTGAACCCTCTTCAGATCTTTTGAGCTTTTGAATTACTATGTCTGATTCATGCTCATTACCTGATATAAATGAGCGATCTTCTTTAATGTGATCCGTTCCAGATAGTTTAGACGTTTCCCACGTTTTTTCAGAAATCCCTTCGACAGTTGTTCGCTCTTCTGGTGATACATCAGTATGTCCAGCTACTGTAGTGTTCTCATTTTGATTTTGCTCCAGATGATTACTAGAAAGTGGTCTTTCAATTTTTTCATTTTCTTTAACATTGATTTGATACTCGCCAACGTGAATTTTTTCTTGTTGGTGTGTTTTAATATCTTGTTGGCTTACTGTTATACTTTCGCGTTCAATAAGGCTTGGATCAGTTGACGTTACTGTCTGTCTTTCATTGTCTACTGAATTAGTATTCTCATTGCTCGTAATGCGATATATGTCCTCACTGGACTCTGGCTGGGATTCACTCTTTTCTGGAGTTGAGCGGTCTATAGAATAAGACGCCGTCTCAATTTCTTCCTTCGTTTTAATAGTGTCATCATAAGTAGAACCGTCTTCATAGATGATCTGATCTTTTTCATCTTCTGACTCGTGAACTATTTGATAGTCAAAACCATCTTGTTCAGCCTTTTCACGTAAGCTAGCTAAATGCTCCTTAATTGAGTAGCTTGCTGCTTGTTCCATTGTTGGTAATTGCTCTCGAATGACATCTGGAATGTCTGTTGGGCGTTCGTCAGCTGAGTCAGAATCAATGTTTTCATCTTTGATAGCATCAAACGTTTCATTTGCAACCTTGATCTCATTCTCTTTGTGCGCAACAAATGTTTGTTCCATTTTTTCTTCAATACCATCGTCCTCACTTGCGCTCATCATTTCTTTGAGCTCTTCTGGACTGAGGTGCATTACTGCCCACATTAGTGAATTAAAGCCATTGTTATCTTCTATGTCGCTGTCACTACCTTTACTCATGAGAAGTTTTACAAGTGGCATTTGCTTGAACTTAATCGCGTGCATAAGAGGAATTCGGCCCTTATGATCCTGCTGATTTAAGTTCACCCCAATGAGTGTTAGTAATTTAGCTCCTTCGTAAAATCCAGAGCGGCATGCATGATGAAGAGGAGAACGATTGAATTGATCAACACTATTGATATCGGCACCAAGTAAAACGAGTTGTTGAGAAATATGGAATTTACGGTATTGGAGTGCCTTGTGAAGTAGAGTTTCTTCACTGGAAAGCTTCTCGTTAATGTTTAAATCTCGCTTGATGTGATCGATTAAGACGGAAATAGCGTCATTTTCAACAGCATCAACCAAGATTTCTTGGGTTTGGGTATCAATAGTCATGATTATTCTCATAAATAAAATCGGTATCTTATGTGTCAATGTTTATCGCTCCATAGATATAATTGATTGGCGGCAACTATTTCCACCGCATATACTATGAGAAGCTAAGGAGCTGATGAATGAATAAAATTTATGAAATTGCAGTTGTTGGTGGTGGGGCTGCTGGAATTATGGCCACACTAAGAGGTGTTCTCAATAACGATGAAGTTTTATTATTTCCAGGTGATGGAAAAGATAAAAAGCGTTCACGTGCATTTTGGGTTTCTAAAGTAGAAAATATGCCAGGCTATCATGATTATAAAAAAGGTATTGATAACCCAAATAAGTCAACTATCGAATGGATAGAGCAAAGTCATTTCAAAGATAGGCTCACACAAGTTAAAAATGTTGGAGTAAGATCAATTACCAAAAGAGATGATTTTTTCGAAATAACCGATAGTAATGATCAGAAATATAAAGCAAAGTATGTCGTACTTTGTACTGGGATCATGGATGTTCAACCTCACTTTAATAATTCAATCAAAGAGATCTTCCCATATGCAAATGCACAAACCGTAGATTACTGTCTCCGTTGTGATGGACATCATGTACTTGGAAAACATACTTCAATCATTGGAAATACAAGCAGTGCAGCTTGGGTCGCTGTAATGCTAAAGGAAAGATATCAAACACCAAGTATGAGCATTCTCCTAAATGGTGCAAAGGCTGAATTTGATGATGATGTAAAAGAGTTAATTGATTTATATAAAATTGAAGTATTTGAGAGTGAGATTATAGAGGTTCTTGGTGACAAAAAAACGGGCGTGCTTGAAGGCTACCGTTTTAAAAGTGGGCGCCAACTCCAGAGTGAATTTACGTTTGTTTCACTTGGAACAATTGTTTATAATGAATTAGCGAAGGAAATTGGAGCTGAGATAGATAATCGAGGTTATGTCGTTACTGACTCTAAAGGAATGACAAGAGTTGAAAATTTCTATGTCGCTGGTGATATTAGAGCAGGCTTTAAAAAGCAAATTTATACTGCATGGGATATGGCCGTAGATACAGTTGATGACATCAATAGAAAAATTAGGGCAGAAAGGAGACATATTCTCCTTGAAAAAAAAAGGAATAAAAGTTGAAAATAATTATTTGTCTTGTTCTAAGTTCACTTATATATGCTGATTTTACAGGGGAATGGAGTGGTGAAGGTTATTTCTACTCAACTCGAAGAGAAGGTAAGTGTACTGAGGTTTTCTTTAAACTCGTAGAGACAGATAAGAATTTTGAGATAGTGACTGGTGGATATAATTGTTCATTTATGTCTGCAGAATATCCAAATTCGGTTTTTGAAAGAACTGGTGATAAATTATTTTATGAAGGTGATGAAGTGGGATATGTTAACGACAATACCCTTCATCTTTCTTATTATGATGGACTTTATCAAGTTGATCTAATACGAGACGGAAATGAGATTATATTTAAAGAACAGTGGAAAGACGATAGCTCTTCATTAGTAATTAAATCGAGTCTGAGTAAACTTTGAAAATAAAATATCTTGTTGTCATCTTACTAACTGGTCATTGCTTTGGTGGTGACCTTTCTAATAAATATCTAAAATTAATCGAACGGAAAAATGAGATTTCTACGACCGAAATAAAGAAGCTAGTTGGTAATAGAACTATCGTTTTTATTCCAGGAATTCTTTCTGAAACTGTGATTGAGGATTCTAGCCAAATAGTAAACTTCTCATATCTTATGGGCGATTACTTTAAGGAACAGTTAAACTGGTGTGCCACAGAGAAAATTAAATGCCAACGCATAATATTAGAGTCTGAAGCAAGTGTTGATGTGAATAGTCTGCAACTGAGAAAAAGTCTTTCCGATATTACTGGTGAACTAATAGTGATTTCTCACTCAAAAGGTGGACTTGAGTTTTTAAATGTACTTCTAAATGATGACGATATTCGTTTGAGAACACATGCGTGGATAGCAATGCAGTCGCCATTTAAAGGAGCAGTCGCAACGGAGATATTTTTAGATAATAAAATTCTTAAAAAAGGCGTCGAATGGCTCTTCTCATTTTTAGGGGGAAGCTCTGGAGGTGTTCAGTCAATCTCTGTCAAAGACCGTGAAGGTTATATTAAGTTGAACACTAAAATGATTGAAGAAAAATTACGTGATAAGAAATTTCTTCAGTATGGCTCATACATTAAAGATGAAGAAGGGGTCGAGACAATCCTAGGTTTTACGAGAGATTATATTATGGAAAGGAAGGGAAATAATGATGGCCTCGTAGAGCTTTCATCAACAACGTTAAATGTTGGTGATTTTGTCCATGAAGAGGGTGTCGATCACTTGTTACCAGTACTTAATCTTAAAAGATTAAAGCGAGTTACGCCGTTTGTTAGCAATAATAAGAATTGGAACTTAAATCGTGCTAAAATGTTAAAAAATCTACTATACATGGTTTTAAATGATTAAGAATTTGAAAACATTTATTACAATATTTGTAGGCGTTTACTTTCTATTTGCTCTCAAATATATGACTCAAAATCTCTTTCAGTATTTTGAGTATGATTACTTTAACTTAAGTAATGAGTTTTTAAATTTTTGGCATGGGCTAAGTCACTCGAAGCTATTGAGTCGCTTCGCCTTAATCGATCTCACATATATCAAAGGTCATATTTATAACAATAATGGAGCGCCTGTTTCACTACTATATGCAATATTGGGAGATTTTGCATTCGGCCCGATACTACTTGTGCTCGTTATATCTCTCCATCTTTTCAGTGTTAAATTACTTGCTGATGAAAATAAATATAATGGAAGCCGTGTAGTTCTGTTCTATTTTTTCTTTATTCCTGTTGTCGATTTGTTTTTTACAAAAATGTTTAGTTCAGAAATTGCGACATGGTATGCGCTTACATTCTTATCATGGGGAATTTTGTATCTCAGAAGAAATAAATATTTATTAAGTAGCTTTCTTTTTCTTTTAACTGTACTTACACGTTCCGAATATATTGTTATATGCTCACTTCTTGCTGGTGTGATGATATACAGTAGGAAGAGGGCCGTGGTTTTATATTTTGTCGGTATTGCTCTTATGTTTTATCGAAACTATATTTGGACTGGAGAGTTTCCATCTTTCGCAGATGGGCAAGGGCGTCTTCATGATGCATTGATTTCTTATTATGAGTTTTCCTTGCTTGATAGTCCTCGTTATCTCATGTCACGTATATGGTTTCATTTGAAGTCATTACTATTTTTTGATCCAAGCATGAATATTTTCTCATTCACTTCTGATGGTATGTTCTATTTAGGGACACCTTTAGCCCTTGTACTTTTCTACTGGTGGCTTCCATTGATTGGAAAAAGGGAGATTAAAAAAGTTGTAAGAGATTACAGATTGATCCTAGTATTTTGTCTCATTCAATTCTTTGCAATTGCAATTGCATCGGAGACCTTCTTTGTTCGTTATGCATATTCTTATCTCTTTGTGTTAATAACTATCTGTGCCTTTGCCGTTTCTAAACTAAGTAGAAAGCAATATCTGTTAGCGTTACTCGGACAGGTCGTTGTTCTGTTAATCTATAATATTAGTTTTAAGCCACTTGTATTTGAAAATGAAAAGCTGACCTCTAAAGCTATTAGAACGCTCTTAAGTGAAGGGGCACTTGATTCAAAACCATGGTCAAATAAAATTACAAATAGTTTATCGTGCAGAGATAAAACATTGACTGATCGCCTGGTGAAAGGAGTTGAGTTAGATAATGAGCACTGCTTTGTTGATGAACATTGGGTTTCGATCACTAGCGCTGTAGTGGGAAGCTGTACATATAGAATTGTATTTAAAACGGAAGAAGATTGCTCAAAGATTGAATATAAGAATAACTTTGGACAGAAAGGTTATCTGCAGCCAGGAATTATGTCGTCTTGTTATTACACCAATAAATTTAATAATTCCGTTGTAATTAGTCAGTTTGCGTTACCCGACAAAGGTGCGCGAGAAATTACAGAAATTTCTTTCAATTGCATGTAAATTTTATTTGTCACATTCGCAATTTTCTTAACATCATCATCTGTTGAAAACTCGTTTATTGGTATGAATAGAGTATCATATTTAATGCGTTCTGATATCTGCTTGTTAGTTTCTGAGAAATAACTGTGACAAAGAGGAAGACCATATGAAGAGATATCAACTCCATTTTTAAAGAATAGATTTTGAATGAGATCCCTTTTTCCATAAGTCTTTATAGGGATATGGTAGTACGTATTGTTCTCAAGAGTAAGGAAGTTCTTTGGAATAGCTTTCTTTGAGTCTTCACTTAATAAGTTAAGATATAGTTCTAAAATTTCTCTTCTCTTTCGGTTTCCTGATATTAGACGCTTGAGCATCTTCATATACAAAGATAGTTGTCCTTTACTTAGTGAAAAGAAGAAAAAGGAAGGAAAAGCTTCTCTGTGTGTAAACGAGTTTTCAAAAAAACGGTCTTGATTAATGGCCCTTGTGATTGTTCTCGCTTGCTCAAGCTTTGAGTAAGAGGAAGGAAATAGTATTTTAAATATACGTAGAGCGTAGTAAGTGGCAAAGCTAAAAATATATCTATTGCAAAAGAAATTGATTTTAAGACTGTCAATAATTTGGAATATAATCATTGATTTTTGAACTTTATTTCTGTCCTCATTCTTCGATTTTTCGTTTTTAATTTCATTTAATATGTATTGATCTTTGGTTGTAATAATCCCGCCAATAAGTGTTGATGCTGTTTTTCCTGTGGATAGTGATCCAATTGAGATGTCTGCAAATTTAAAGCAGTGCTCGTTGCCATAAGCCTGAGAGAAATCTTCGATGACGAAAATATTTCTATCCTTACAATACTTGTAGAGTGAAGATAATTCGGGGTCTATAGACCCACTTAGATGTGTGACTATAATCGCTAATACATCAGAGTCGAGACACTCTTTTGCATTCTGAATGTCAATACCATGAGTTTCCTCATCCATCTCAATGAATAATTCTTGGAGCTGATTTAAGCGAATGGCATTTATCGTGTCTGGAATTGTAATGGATGTTGTAACAATTCTTTTGCGATCAGGATAAATCTTTTTAATGGCACTCAACGCATAGTAAAGACCAATTCGAAATGAAGGTGAAAAAATAAATGATTGATTATTTGTTAAATTTTTCTTTGTTAAAGCTTCGATACTTAGATTGATTTCATCTGTTGATGAATTAAATGAAAAAATTGTATTGATGAGTAAATTTAATAACTCAGAGGTCTTGGCAAAATATCTACCTCTAGGGATTTTCATTTTAATGCTCGTTTTTATTTCGAAAATGATTTAGTCTAATTATATGATGTTTCTGTTGCAGTATTCAAGACCGATCTATTTCTTCCTTTCAAAGGTTTACGGTGTCTTCTTACGTGCGACCAATAATATCCTTAATCTTGCTCCTCTCCGAATAACACTCCATCCGACATCGCGATGTAACTTTAAGTGTTCTTACTGCCACGTCGCTACTGGACTAAATAATGACAAGGATCCAATTGAGCTTAGCGAGTGGATGAAGGTTGTTAGTAGAATCAGACCATTCTCGATTGTCAGTTTTACTGGTGGAGAGCCATTACTCTTTAAAAATATAGAATCACTTATTAAGAAGTCAAAAAAACGCCTATGCATGGTGACTCTTGTTACGAATGGAAGTCTTCTAACTCCAGAAAAGATAGATTCGCTTTATGAAAGTGGTTTAGATTATTTAATGATTTCGATCGACGGCTTTGAGAAAATCCATGATGAAAGTCGAGGCGTGCCAGGTTCATTTGCCAAGATCAAGAAAGCATTGGACTACATTGACCAAAAATATAATAATCGCTTGAGCGTTGGACTAAAGGTTGTTCTAAGTGAAACCTCAATAGAAGGGGTTTTCGAATTATTGGAATTTAGTAAGAAGCATCGTTGTGTTTCTGATGTTGCCTTTAACCTTATCTATGACAATGTTCCTAATGGTGCACTTTATTCATTTAGTGATCTTGAAAATGAAAACTTCTATGTGGGAAATACTTTTGAATATAGTGAAGAGGCAAAGCTGCGCCTTCAGCGATTTCTAAGCTCCAAAGAGGGGCGAGCGGTCAAGTCAGCATTTACATTAAAACTAAAAAATCAGAACGATTTACTCGACTATATTACTTCACCTCGATCATATGGTGTAAAAAAGTGCACTTTACCTTGGACAGATATCTCAGTTCTTCCTAATGGAGACATTACTTCATGCTTAAACTATAGACTTGGAAACGTTAAAGAGATCGATTATCAATTGGGAACTATAGTTAAAGCAAAGCGTACAAAGCTTTTTCAAAAATTCATGAAGATAAATCAATTCCTACCCGCATGTGAGGGTTGCCCACTAGCTCATTGTCATCAAGCTAAACGATGAAGCTTTTGCCTAAGGGTGCAAATAGCTAAATTTTCGATAAAATAGGTTGATAATGCCCATATTTTGTTGGCAGCAGGTATTTTGCTTACTTGCCTTAACTTGTTGAAATTTAGTGTTTTACAATTAAATTTGTTATTTTATTTTGTTTACTACGTCTTTAAAATATAATGAGAAGACATTGATATTTAGGAAAACCTATGAAAAAAGTAAATTTGTTCAAATCTTCAAGTGGTTTCACGCTAGCCGAGGTTATGATTTCGGCCGGGATTGTTGGGGTTATCTCAGTAGCTGTTATGCAGTTAACAGGAAACCTTTTTAAGTCGACAAGATATACAAACCAGTCGATGACTGCGAACTCTTTACGTGCGACTCTCTACACCTCACTAAGATCAAAAAATGCATGTCAGACAACATTTGCAGGAGCAGTAGTAACGGCAAACGCAAACCTTGCAAGCATTGCTGGGCCTGGTGGTGGGGCCGTCATTACATCTGGTGCCGTTTTTGGTGATCCAAATCTAACAGATGCTTCAGGACGTATCACTATTACTGATATTCATACAGAAAATTATCAAGCGAATGGCGCTGCTTATAGAAGTGATCCAACCCTTGGTGCTACAGATAGACAAAATGCAACGGTTGATCTTGTGGTTGTTTATAAGCGCGGGGATTATGAAAATAAAGCAACTACAGATGCTGATGAAAAAGCGAAAACTCTAGGGTCAATTACTAATGAGTTAAGAATCCCTGTTCAGCTAGTTCATGATACAGCTGGATCGGTAGTTACTTGTGATACTGAATCAAATACCTATACGAAAGCTCTATGTGACTCTCTTCAAGGTGAATTGAATACAGATGGTTTCTGTCGTCATATTACTGTAGAAGATGATCTCGCACCGAACTCTGATTATGCAGCTACATTTAAAGGTAATGTAAATATTGAAGCAAGTAATATAACTCCAACGGCAAATGATCTTAGGGTAGATGGTTCGGTTGGTATTGGCCGTGATCCAGTTGAGTATGCTGGACAGGGTGGATACATGGCCGTTAAAAACTCAATTGTTGTTGGTGCTTCTCCACTGGCTCCTCCTAATGTGACTGCCTATGAAGAACCAGGTGTTGGTTTCTTTAATAACTCGCTTGGTGTTGGGAGAGATGCTGATGCTGCAAAAGGTTCGATCACAGTAGGGGCTTCTATCGCAATCGGTTCAACTGTCGCTTATCCAGGTGGCGATGGAAACGCTTCAGTTCAAAAGTCATTAGGTGTTGGTGTTAATCCAGCGGCGCGCGCGGCTGGTGAAGCGCATATAAATAATTCGATTGGTGTTGGTTCTACCAGGCCACCGTTTGCAAATGCTGGTTCATTAAGAGCTGGTAGCTTAATTATTGATTCGGGGACATCTTTAGCGGACCCTGGAGCAGGTAATATCGTTGTTAGTGGTTATGTTCACATTCCAAATCAAACTGAAAGTCAGGCCAATACTCCAACTCATGCCGCAACAATGGGATGGGTCGCTAGAAAAATTGCAGATACAATTACACCAGCGATTGGAAACTTAACATCTGTTTATAATGATATCTTATCGTCTAATCCATCAGAAGTAGGATTTGCTCAAATATGTCAAGGAATGCAAATTCAAAGTGCTGATGGTTCATATACGGTAGGGGTCTACTCGGCGGGACGATGTAATTTTGACTTAAAACACTGTACCGAATCAGGTGTTTGTAATGCTGTTTATGCTGGAACTGGTGGGGTAACTTCAATTGGTAATATAACCTCTACAAATGGTAATATTACAGCCAATTTAGGTAATATTAGTGCTCCTAAAGCAGGTGCAACAATTTCAGCCCCGAACGGAACTGTGAGTGCTAATAGAGTATCAGCAGCAAGTCAGTTATGTTTGAACGGAAATTGTAAAAGTAATTGGGAGCAAATAAATATTGGGACTTCAAGCTGTGTTACGGTCTCTGCTGGAAATCAATGCTCTTCCGGATACTTTATCTCACGAATTAATACAACAACGACAACAGTTCAGTATGTTTCTAACGTAACTCCAAATTATTATAATGGTTCTGTTACTTCGGTATCGGTAGCTAAGTCGACATCACCTACACTCGTGACTGGATTTAGCTATTCTTGCTGTAAGGCCGTTAATTTAAACCCATAATTTGGAAGCGAAAAAAAGTTATCATCTCATCTTATTTGCGCTCATATTTGTAATTCAATTTACATTTATGAGCGTCCATAAAATAATTCCTGCGGACATAATATATGGAATTAATGATCAGCAAGATATCCTAGTTAGTGATAAAGCTAAAGGCATAAATGAAAAAACTTATTTAACAAAAAATATTGTCTCTCGAAATAGTACACCCATACTAACTTTTAAGATTGTAGGGAAAGAGTTCCCGATAAAGTTCTCAGCTAGACATGGAGGGCTAGGTCTTTCATTATATAAAATTCTAAATTATGTGTTCAATGAAAATACATTTGCAATTTGGCATGCATTATTTAAGTCTCTTGCCGCACTTCTCTTTTTTTTCGCGTTAAGAAATTTTATAGGTCAAAGGAAATCATCAATTGCGACAATGATGTTAGTTATTGATCCGATGTTTCTCACAAGCTATTTTGTTTTTATAACTGAACTTATAAATCTCACTTCAATGATGATTCTTTTTTATATTTTTTCTAGGAAACAAGAGATTAATTCGAGGGGGCTATTTTTAGTCGGAGCCCTAATTGGCTTCAATCTCTATCTCAGGCTTAATTTTCTTTGGATGATTGTTTGGGTGATTCCAATATTTTATACAAAAGAATCACTTAGACAAACTCTAACAAAAAAACGAGTGTCACTATTCTTTATAGGAGGTTTCCTCGGAGGGGCCCTGTTTTTGTATCGATTGGATATTTCTCGTTTATTGGCTGAAGTTAGTCTCGTTATGCAAAGTTGGGATCCAACACACTTAATATTTTATTTTGTGAGACTACTCATGAGTCCGACAGCTTATAATCAATATTTTTTAGAAGTGGGATCAGCACTTACAGTACCTATAGAAACGATTTTGTGTATGTTTGTATTGCTGCTAGTGTTTGGTAAAGTGAATTTTAGTGAAATGAATAAGAAAATACTTTTAGGGATATTTTTGTCATTGCTAACTGTTTATTTTTGTACTCGCGCAGGAGAGAATTATTTTCTATATTTGTCTTTTCTAATAATACCGATCTATTTCTTTGTTTTTACGAATAAAATACGGATTAAGCCATTAGTGATTATTCTATTTTTACGTTTTTTAGTTTTTTCAAGTGCATACTACGGGTCCGGCGTATTAGCGATATTCGATTACAAGACAAATGAACAAGTATGGAATAAGGCGGCTGCTTTCTCTGGTAAAAAGATAGTAAATCTTAGTGACTCAGATCATGGGAAAGGAAATTATTTGGGCCATAACTTAGAAATCTATAATCTAAATAGATATTTTTATGAGTACGATAATATGACTATAAATCTTGCACTAGCTTTATTCGGGCAAGATGGAGTACTTATTCTTCCTGAGAGGGATATTTGGGGAGCTTGGTATCAGAATCAAGGTATTTTTGATTATCAAAAGTTTGAAGAAATGGCTCGCCGAGATGGAATTGAAATTATAGAATATGATCATGTTAAGAAAAAAGAAGGTACAGGATACTATATTATCAATTATAAATTCAAAAAATAAGAGAAATCAAATTTTTCTCCTGCTCACTTTATTAGGGCTTTTTTTCTTCAGGCAATATCCACGCTATGACTATATTGATTACGGAGTGTACAATAGCTACGCTCATAGTATTATTGAAGATGGCAATCTTAATATTAGTGATGAGCTTTATGAAATCAGAAAATATCGTAAAGAACCAATAATACAAACTCCTACAAACTATGACCCAGATTACCACAGTCACGGTAGCTCATTTGTTTTCGCTCCTTTTATTATAATTGGTAAACTCTTTAGTGATATCTCTCGAAGTCTTTCCGGTGATATATCGCAATACTTGAAAGCACCTTGGCCCTTAACTGAAACAAGATATTTAGAAGATATGTTTATAGGTGTAGGGTTATTTATGTTCGCCCTGATTGGGTTTTATCAGCTTTGGTCTTTTTGTTTCAGAGAGAGTACCAATCGCGATAAAGTTATCTCCATGGCCCTTCTTATGTGGGCAACACCTTTTTATATGTATACAATTCATTATCCAGGTAATATGAATATCGTTCTCCTGCCGCTTCTAACTCTTTTATATAAATTTCTTTATGATAGAGAATTTACTTTAAATGAACGAGAGTTAGTTTACTTTGTTTCATTATTATCTATTGGTTTTATTATAAAAGTTGATATCGCTTTTGTTGCTGTTTTTTTACCAATTGTTTTTTGGAGATCAAGAGGAAATCTTACGCCAAAAGATTACGTGGGTCCTAGTTTTGTAGTTCTACTTGTTCTGATTCTCTTTCTTGTGAATCGCTACTTGCAGTATGGAAGTTTACACCTTGGTTATGGAGGTGTTACAAGTTCTTTTATTCCTCTGACAATGTTGTTTACTCCATTTTCAGGTCTTTTATATACTTGTCCTATTTTCATATTTTTGCTGATTTTTTATTTCTCGACAAAGACTAAAGATAGAAATCTTACAATTTTACTGCTTTCACCTCTCGCAAAATTCATTGCAATTTCTTTTGCATTTAATTCTGGAGTTGATTTTGGTTGGCGTGATGTCATTGGGAATCTTTATATTTGGGCTCTTGTTCTTGCTCATATCTTTAAAAATCATAAATTTAAGAGAGGATTTCTGTTAATTAGTGTTATTTGCATGCTTTGGACGATGTTTCTTTCTGCTTATTATAACCACTTACCATTCGGTGAAAGTTATAGCTTTTATTTAAATGTTTTTGCTGAGGGGATCAGCTTTTTACCGAATTATTTCTTTCTTTCTGTACAGGCTTTCCATTTTTCATGGTTACGGTTAATTCTTTTTATTTTACTTCTTTGTTTCTTATGTATTATCTCTAGAAATAGAGAATTTATAGGACGCTATCTTCCACATTTTTTTATTATCAGTTATTTAATTGTGACATGCTTAAATTACATCAATAGAGATAATATTATCATCTATGACGATGCTATCGTCACAGATGATATTAAGACTTGGTATTTAATAGAAAATAAATGATATTACGGACAATATTGAGTAGTGCCTACACAGATTTCACCTGTGCAGTGTCCATCATCAACCCATGACCCACTAGTACATACCTCTCTGTTCCAGCCCTCACAATATTTTTGACTTGCGCCCGTACAGCAGTTACTGCGGCTAGCTCCAGTAGAACGTGTATCACCTTCTGTACAAACCGAGACAGCAGTACAGCTACCACTTGCTGACCATGAACCGTTATTACAAGATGCCGAAGGACTACCGGAGAATCCAGAATCACATGAATAACTTAATGTGCCACCGTGCAGAGTTGTTCCTGACGATGATGCTGTTGCATTTGAAATCGATGGAGCTGAAGAGTTCGAACAATTTGACATTGGCTTCGTTTCACTACAGCTATCATTTGAAGATCCAGAGCATGTCCAGGTCCATTCTGTTGCACCAGAGACGTTAGCTGTCGACGTCCCCGTCGTGCAGCTATAGTGAGTAGAAGCACAAAGCCCTGGTCTTGTTTCAGTACAGTTTGCATTTGAACCACCGTGTTGACCTTCACAAGTCCAAGTCCACTCGGTCGTCGTTGTCGCCTCACTTCCTGCAAGTAGAGTTCCTTTTGAACATCCTGAATGAGATGATGAACAAACAGCGTTAATAGGTTTGCTCTTTTCACATAAGACAGTCCCTCCGGTACAATACCAAGACCACTTTGAAGTTGTCTGAGTACCACCAGTTGCAGCACCATCATTACATGTGTTGTAAGTAGTTCCACAAGCTGCCTTATACATCGTACAATCTGTATCCTCTCCACCATTTATTCCTAAACAATTCCATGTGTAGAATGTTCCATTGTCTAGTAGGTTACTCAGTGTACCGCCATCACATGATTGAATATGTGTTTCACCATTCTCATCATAAGGACACATTCCATCTTCTGGATAATTTGAATAACATTTTAGGTTACCACCACCACCGATTCCGTTACAAAACCAAGTCGGAACAGTTGTTGAGCCAACAACTTCATCGGTAGTATCTGCAAATGTTCCCGCCGTACAAGTATTCGTTGAAGCACCACAAACTCCATCGGTTGTTTTAGGCTCTGTACAGCTTGCACTTGTTGCTGGTGCAGATACAGAACAAGTCCAGTAGTTATTATAAGTATCACTTGAGACTCCCGTCACTGAGCCAACCGAGCATGTATTAGTTGAAGCACCACAAACACCGTCAGATGGAGGTGTTACAGGTGTAGTACCACATTTGTAGTTGATCATTTCACAACATTTCATGTTAACATTACTTACATAACGTTTGGTTGAATTTGATACGCCACTTCGTGAAGCATTACTTGCATACGTCCAATTGGAGTAGACTGGGGTTGCTGAAACACCAAAGGTTCCGGCAGGACACTGACCCGATACGCTTCTAGTACTACAACTTCCATAATTAGTTCCAATTAGAATTGAACTCCAATTATTAATCTCACATGAATTCAGAGAAATAATCCCTCCTGAATTATTAGTCTTAACAGTCGATCCAATAACTTCACCAGAATTGGCAGAAATATTTCCTTGTGAGGCCGTGATATTTCCATTCGTCGCTGTTATATAGCTTCCATTTCCTGTTGTTGTAATATTGCCTGTTGAAGTTACAGTGTTTGCATAAATTTGCTGGCAAGTAGGGTCTGTCGCACTGTTCATGCTGCAGTGTTTTAGCAGTAGGTCACATGTTGAAAATCCTGATGGTACTCCGCCTACAAAGTTTGTTGGGTCAGGATTTCGTGCCCACATTCCCTTACAGATACTAATGAATCCTTTTCCATTCGGTGTTGTTTCATCTTGAATAGCAGTCATAACTTGTGCAACATCTCCCGCATGGGTCGGACTTATTGTTTGTGAAACTTTGTTTGCAACCCATGCCATTGTAGCCGCTCTCTGTCTTTCTGCGGCTGTGGTTGGAGCAAAATTTAGTGCTTGGCTTGGTATATTAAGAAAGCCATCGGCTTGCAGATTCCCACGGGCGCCACTGTTGTTAGAATGTGAAATCGCACCTGTTGTAGCAGAACTATCACCAATAAGTGCAAAACTATTCGCGCCTTGAATGAATATAGCACCATCAGGCTTTGTTGCCGGATTTGCAAGACTTGTTACATAAAGAGTTTTCTTAACTTCAAGTGAGCCAGGGATTCCTGCTGCTGTGGCGGTCATCCCATTACCAACACTAAGTGAGTTTTTTACTGCGAGATCACCATCTTCTAGATTTACAGGACTGTCGCTTGGAAAGCTAGACCCGACTGAAACGGATTCATTAGCCAGTACAGAACCTTTGGCGGCGTTTGGAACTTTGCCTACACCGAGTGAGTTATTGATTTGAACAACACCTGCTTCATTGAATCCAGCATCATTTGGTTGTAATGCCGTAGCTCCAATTACCATTGAGCGTGAAATTGAAAGTTCTCCACCATCATCGTTATTATCTATTGGGTCACGACCGACACCAACAGAGCCCTCTACTCTAAGATGATTATTTTTATCTGGGAATGCTGGTTGATAATTAAACTTACTTTCTTCAACTAGTACATTACCTTTGAAGGTTGCAGCGTAGTCATTATTAGGAGCATTGTCGTCTTCGACATTTATGTGTCGGCAGTTACCATCTGTATCGATCAGTCCACCTAAAGACTGACAAAGACCTGTCGCTCTTTGGTCTGTTCCATCGACAATATGAATATTACATTCAGTGATGACACCAGTTCCTCCACCTGAGGTAGAGCTATGAACAACTTGAAGAGGAATATCGAGACGTTGAGTAGTGTTACCTGCACTTGCCGCATAATTCCCTTCTCTTTCGTAAATGATTTCCAATACAGTCGTTGCAGCACGCTTGTAACCTACAGCCCCATTTTCTCTATAAGGTGCGCCTGTTGCTGCATAGTTATTAAGTGTCATACTTACGAGACGAATAGCTGTACTATTCGCGTTTACTTGACCTGCTTCGGACTTACCATAAATATCGTTCTTGGCCGGATCTGTACTCGCAAAAACTTTGAAGCCATCACTGAGATCAGTAAAACCAGTCGTTCCGTCTGCAACGTTAACTCCACCAAGTGTTGCAAAACATGCAGATTTTTTTCTAAGCGCATTTAAAACTTCAAACTTAAATTTGTCTTCAAGAGAGCGCTGGGCTTCGTATTTAACAACTTTTCCAGAGTTCTTTGTTAGGTTTAGAACACCTACTGCTAGGGCTCCAACTAATGCAGAAGTTGCAATGATCTGTGGTAGTACAGAACCTGAGTTCGAGCTAAAAATACGCTGAATAATTGATGTTTTATGGGACTTCATTAGGTGTATCCTATTAATTTATTTAGTATAATAAAAATTATATAGGAAATTGTATTTTGCACCAATCTTAAGCATAGTTTTCCCCTTTTTATATGTAATTTCAGTGCCTTGTGCTGTGTTCAGTAAAGATGGTGTGCCATAAAAACTTGTTAAAGTTCTAAAATAAGCTATTATTTCAGTATGAAATTAATAATTGTATTATTTATGGGGCTTACGCTCATTTCCTGTAAAAAAGAGAACAAAGAAGTTAAGGTCATCTATCCCGAAGGTTTCTTCTCATACAAAAGTGAACTTTATTTTTCAGATGGAAAAGCATTTTATTGTACATTTAGATCATGGGAACATTTATACGAGTTAAGAGGAACTGAGGAGAAACCTAAAACTCATATTCTGGCTCAAGAAGAACTCCCTCCTGATATGAGATTCGTTAAATACTGTAATACAAGTATCCTTACACCACTCTTTTATAAATAACTTAAAAGAGCGGGTAAATAAATGGTAGTACAGGTGATGAAATTTTTAAAATCACTATCAAAATAGAGGTTAACAGTAAGATGATCAGTATTGGTAGAAGAAACCACTTCTTGTCTTTGTGTACTTGTTTTAATAGTGCCGAAAATAAGTGTCGAGCATAGCTTAGTATATTTTTCATTTTTTAATCACAATCAAATTATCTAATAAGATAATATCAATAGGGGTTTTTAAAAAAAGTAAAAGTGCCTCTTTAGAAGACTTACATAAGGGATAACCACTTTCATTCAGAGATGTATTTAGAACAATCTGATTCTTAGTTTGAGAGATGAGATCATGGTAAAAGCCTTTCTTTGTAAGTTGAGGCCTAGTTGTTTTGTCGATGTGTATGGCACCACAAACGAGGGAGTGATATTCACTTTTTACGAGTGCGTCCGTTTGCATACCGTAAAAAGTTGAGTCGAAATTTTTGTCGACTAATATTTCTCGAGCTTTATCTTCGGTAAGAGATATCGCGTACGGACGATATGGGGCACGTTTCTTTATCTGTGTACTAATCTTTTTCGCGAGTTCTATAGAGTCACTTCTGCAAATAATAGATCTTGCTCCAAGTGCACGAGGCCCAAACTCGGCTTGTCCATTAACGAGCGCAACAATCTTGTCGTTGTTGACTTGCTCTGCTAAGAACACGGCACGTTCACTTTCTGTCAGCTCCAATATTTCTAAGGAAGAATATTGATTATTTTCACTGCTGTAGTTTGAAATATCCTTACTATCTAGAGAAGACAAAACATCTTTGACCTCATCGATTTCAACATAACTTCCGAGATAGAAATTTAAAGCAGAATCGTTACCAATCTTTCCTGATTTTGAAAGTGCTGCTCCAAGTGCGAGTCCAGCATCCCCAGGGGCTTGTGGGATAAAAATATTCTTAAACTTCGAATTTTCACGAATTTTTCTTATGAGCTTACAGTTCTGCGCTCCACCACCAGAAATACAAAGATTAGAAATATTATCATCCTGACAATGAAAATTTATGAAAGAGATTATCATCTCCTCAAAAACCTCTTGTATCGCAAGAGCATAATCGGCATAGGTGAAGTGTTCATTAGAAGTATTAAAACACGAGAGATTAATTTTCTGTGAAGAATTTCTCGAGACGCCTAAGAATTTTTCTAGTTGTTTTATATGAGCTTTAGCATTTAATGACTTCAAGTTAATAACACTTGAGTCAATAAGAATGTCACCATCTTTAAAAGTGACTATTTTTGAAAAAGGATTATTTTTCAATTGTTTTCCAAATGAACTTAGTGCCATGGTTGTACACTCAGAACTATTTGGAGAGAAACCCAACCAGTTTGTAACAAGGGAGTAGAGATAACATATACTATTTTCAAAAGATATAGATTTAACTAGTACATCATTTTTATATAGTGAGAGTGATTGATCTTGCCCAATTGAATCGAGTACCAAAGAGTAAGCGTTATCAAAATTACTCTGGTAGTATGCGCTATAGTGATGTGCTAAGTGGTGGTCTATGTAACTAATCTTATCGATAGATATATTAAGAAACTCAGCTATGCGCTTAATACTCCAAAGATTAGACCCAAGCCACTTTTTTGAAAGAGAAATAAATTGAGAAATATTAAAAAGATCATGCTTGAAGAATGTGTCAAATCTTGAAATAAATTTTTGATAAGGATTTTCACCAAAAACAACATGATCGATTTGATCTGGTCTTATATTAAATCGCTCAAGTAGATATGTTAATGTATGTAGCGGAAAATTTGAATCATGCTTAAGGTATGTAAATCTATCTTCCTCACTACAAAAAATAACCTGCCCATTCTTAATTAAAGATACAGATGCATCATGATATCCAAAGCAAATTCCTAAAATAATCATCTTATCACTCTCTTACTTAGGAAAACCAGTAGTGAATATGGAAGAATGACAAGATAAATAATAACTAATAAAAGACTTATTAATTGACCAGCAACTTGATTCCCAATATTTGAATATTTGTATCGAAACCAGAATAGTTTATCCTTTATATCAGCACTCTTATGGCTTCCAGCGTGTTGAATTTCGTCTTTAATTATTTGATGTAGCCCGCGCTTGAGTTCTGCATTCTTAGTGTGTCGATGAATATGAATGAACTTTTTGAGAGCATCCGCTTCGCCAATTTCGCAAAGCCTTGTGAATCTTTCAGGATTATTCTCGTTAAAATAGATTGACCTTGTCGGTGACTCATAAAGAAAAGGCGATAGGGAGCTATCTATCAATATTCTTTTGAAAATTGTTGCGTGCTGTCTTTCCTCTAGTGCTTGAAGAAGAAGTCTCTTTTTTATATGGCTTGGTGTTGATTCTTTAATGTTGGACATTATCTGCCAATGACTATCATCTTCTATGTAGTGGAAGCGTTTCAAGAAACGATGGAGGAATGAGGTACTTTTCTCCATCAGTATAGAACTGATAATATATTTTATCTTTAATATGAACATTATTCTTCGAGTTTGAAGTTAACCCACTCCTCTGGCGGAACGAATCTATTAATTGCTTCCTTATTTAGTCTAACTACATAGTCCTTTTTAGGTAATTGAAATCTCGATGCAATCAGATTGATTGCTCTATGCATTCGAATCACAGCAGCATCAATAACTTGCTGTTCGGTAAGTTTGATATCTTTTTCCTTTTTGTACTGATCCCAATAGTAGTGATAAATCTCCATTTCAAGATGGATATTATTTGGTTCAGAAAACCAAAGTGTAGACTGTGTGTGATGAAATTTGCCGTGATCAGGGAAATGATAATTATATATATGAGTGATAAACCTACCAGGATTTACGTCTACTTTTACAAAATCTTTTGCAAGTACTGTAAATGAAAAAAGAAGAATAAAAATTTTAATCATTGTCTTTATCATGATAATCAACTTTAACTGTTAGTTTAGGAACATTAAACTTCTTGTTCTCTATTTCAATTTGTTTAACTATTTTCATCGCAAGTTCGTCTCTTTCTTTAAAATTTTCAAATCCGCCCTTTTTTAAATAGAGGCGAACAAAAACTTGAGAAAATGGTGTGAAGAAATCCAACTCAAAATCATAATTCTTTGTAGGTTTAATAGGTTTTGAATTAACGGTGTAAATCAATGCTTCTATACGAGGCATTTCGATTACAGTTGCATGCGTTTGAAAAAAAAATAATGTTCCAATGATTAGTAGTTTTAACATGCCCTTATTATAACATTAGTCTAACTTTAAAAAAGAGAAAATTTCCTCTGCAATCAACTCATGTGTTTCTTCTGAGAGATGATCATCGAGATCATTCAGTGGCGTATTGAAAATGGAACTTACATCGCGATTTGCATATTTAGATGCAATATCAACAGTTGTGATACCTGACTGATTTAGTTTTTTGGTAAATATAAAATTCGGAGATGAGCCTTGCTGGTATAGAGACTTATTTGGAACAAAAACACTTAAGAATTTTGCTTTCCTCTTGTTAGCAATACCATTAACCAGTTTATTTAAGAAGATAACAACTTCGTCTCCATCGATTTCTTCTTTTGTACATTTAACAACTGGGAGATCCTTAATTGTCAGATCTTCTATAATATTACCAAAGAAATTAAGTAACTCTAACTTGAAGGGATTGATACTTAAGCTGAAGCGAGGAGAGAACATTGACTCATTGGCCCAGCGCTGACGTGAAAAATAAAGAGGTCTTTTAGGTGGTGTATTGTAGCGGCAAGGAGATTCTTCATGTTGAAAGGCGATTGTAGGCCTTGATACCCTGTGCTCGTAGATAAGACTATTGTTATAAGAATCATTATGTCCGTTAATCCAAATTATTGCCTTGATAGATTTGTAATTTCTAAAGTCACGAAGAAATTTTAGATAAGTTTGAAATGAAGAATAGCTAATATCAGAAATTGTTCTGACTTGATAATCGATACTATTTTTTTGAAGGAGATCATTAAGTTTAAATTGAATCGTTTGGTGAGTGGGCTTTCCCCATCCCCAGACGTGGCTGTCTCCGATTAAAAGAATTGTTGGTTTGCTGTATTCAGTGACATTTTGATCGATGATTCTTTCTGATAATTGATCCGTCTGGTAGGTTAGGCCATTGATTACAAGTTTATCATTTGGAGAGGTAATGTAACCAAGCTCTTGATCATAAATCATCTGTGATGTCGTCTGATCATACGTGATATCAATATCTCTCAAGTAGAAAGTAACGAAGATTTGGTTAGCGACAAGAACGGATAAAAGTAGTGATGTCAGCAGGAGCATTATCTTGTGCAATTCGTCACCTCGTGTATAATATTATAGTTAAGTATTAGGTATCAGACAGTTTGAGTCAAGTGAGCAAAACCTTGTTATGAAAAGACATCATCTAGAAAAATATGCAAGAGTGCTACTAACTTTAGATAAGATATGGCTTCCTATGTCTAAGTTATCGTCTTTCTTAAAAAAAAATAAAAAATTGAAGAATAATGTCTTAGTCCTGAAACTATACGAAAAGGGTGCGTTGGCACTAGTTTCACCTTTAATACATGAATTAGAGAATCAGGGTGATGATGAAGTATATTTTGCAACTCTCGACCTCAATGAAGATGCTCTTATATTTCTTCCATCTATAAAGAGAGAAAATATTTTTCTTTTTAATACAACGTCTTTCATAAAATTTATAGTTTCTCTTTTTAAATATGTTATGTGGTCGAAAAGTCTAGGCTTTAAGGCCGTGTTTAATTTAGATATTTTTTCAAATGTTAGTAATGTAATAATGAACTTTAGTTTCGCAGGTAGACGCTATAGGATAAATCAAGATGATTCTGACCAATCTCTAGCCTATAATTCGAAAGTTCATATATATGAGCATTATTCAAAACTATTTAACAAATATCTAAAAGTAGAGAGTTACCTGCCAAGTTATCCTGAGCTATTTAAGGAAACTAAAGAAAAGATTATATCTTTGTATTTAAATACAAACGATCCTCTTTGGCAGAGATCATGGACATATCAAAATTGGATAAGCTTGATTGAAAGATGTGAAAGTTACTACGGCGATGAATATGAAATTAAAGTATTTGCTCCATATGTAGAGCATGATGCTATTTTTCTGAAATATTTTTCCAAATATTATCAACCAACAGAGAGTTTGAATTTGTTGATGCAGAAAATTGCTGCTAGCACAGTATTTGTAACGACGGATTGTGGACCATCGCACTTTTCAGCCTTCTGTAATACTAAGACGATTACGCTCTTCGGTCCTGAGTCTTCAAGTTTTTTTGGTAGCTTGTCTTCGCATAATACGAATATCTCGAGTGAGGCGCCGTGTTCACCTTGCTTTAATCAATACAATAAATGCATAAGTAGTTGTGAAGATAATGTTTGCATGAAGAATATTACAGTCGATAGAGTTATGGAATATATTAGACAATCTGTAGGAGCATATAATGTTAGCGCGTAGGAAAATGTATTTCTCCTTCGGTGATATTTTTAAACTTTGTAAGTTTCTTATTAAGGGGCAGGACGAAATTATTGTCTCAAGACTTGAAAAGAAACTTAGTGCTTATTTCGGAAATCGAGATGTTATTACAACATCAAGTGGAAGAGAAGCAATTCTTCTTGGTCTTAAGTCCCTGGGACTCAGTGATGGGGATGAAATAATTGTTCCAGCTTTAACACTTGGAGAATTGATACCGTTACTTAAAAAACAAGGCTATAAAATAGTTCTTGCTGATATTTGTCCCAAGTCTCTAAATGTTACAGTAGATTCTCTGAAGAATAAGGTAAGTGACCAGACGAAATGTATTATGGTTACGCATTTGTTCGGTGTTCCTGCTGAGATTGACGAAATTATTAAGTTTTCTAATGAAAAAGGAATTCCTGTTTTAGAAGACTGTGCACATACTATGTTTGCCTCTTATGATGATCAACCTCTCGGAGCATGGGGAGATGCTGCCATTTTGAGCTTTGAAGGGAATAAACCTCTTCCGGCTTATGGAGGAGGAGCACTTATTTTAAAGAGTCAGGCTAAAGCACAAGAAATACGAGACTCTATAGAGAGTTTGCAAACGTTAAAACTTCCAATCAGTAAGAAGCTCTTTATGACAATAATTGAAGAGGTCTTTCTAATGAGTCCATTTTTTAAACCTGTTGCTTCTATTCTATTTTCGGAAAAATTCCAAGCGACATTTGAAAAACACTATCGTGGGATGAATGATAAAGTTCGCCCAAAGAGTAGATTCACAAGTTTTCAGGCAGAGATAGCATTAGAAAACTATGAGGTCTTTAGTAAAAAACAGATCGCGAATATTGAAAAAAAGCTATCATTCGAGAAAATGATAGATGCAAATATTGCAAGAGTACAATCTGTCCCAACCAAGGGAAAGCCGAGTTTTTATAATTCAACAATTATAGTAAAAGAAACAGGTGGACCTAAAAGATTAAAGAATATTTTATTCAAAAATGGTTATGATTCTGGTTTTGGATCTGAGGTCATCGATTGTTGTGACAAGTATTTTGATGGGGAGTTTAATAGCCCGAATGCCAAGTGGGTTGAAGAGCAGATACTTTTATTACCAATACATGAGCGAGCAGAGAATAGGGACATTTTGAGAATTTCTAAAGTAGTAAATAATGCTAATTAAGAACTTAATGACATTTCTCAATTTAAAATCAAGTAAGATTAGAAAGAAAAGTTCTAAGTATATTCCGATTGTTAATCTTGATGTTATTGATAGCTGCACATCAAAATGTAAAACGTGCCATATATGGAAGCATGATAATCCCGTAGCGGTTACATTTGAGGAATACAAAAAACTTCTGGCCGAATTAGGAGAGTTTAAAACTCAAATCATCTCAATAGGTGGAGGAGAACCCTTACTTAGAAATGATATTTGTAATATTATAAAAGAATCTAAGAGAAATGGGTTTAGCGTTCATATGAACTCAAGTTTAGTCGGTATATCTAAATCACAAATCGATCAACTGATCGATGCAGGATTAGACTTTATCCATGTTTCGATTGATCATTTTGAAAAAGATAAATACCATGAAATTCGTGGAATAAATGCACTTGATCATGTTCTTGGAAATCTAAACTATCTAGTCTCTAAAAATATAGAAGTAGGTATCAATGTTGTCATCAGTAAGCTCAATATATTAGATATTGATAGAATACTCGAATGGTGTCTAAAACAGAAAGTTCAAAAAGTGCAATTCATATTGGCTAAAAATACACTCCAGCAAAATGACATGAGTGATAGCGAGTTTCAAGAATATGCTTTAGCAGATAATGAAATTCTAGTAATAAAAGAGAAATTGCTCGCATTTCAAACTGCAGCAGAAAAAATTGGTGTACTGTCTAACTCCAGCATGTTCTTGGAAAATCTCATCGAAGTGAATAGGGAGAGGAGATTAATTCCGTGCTATGTGGGAAGGGCCACAGTGACAATCGATCCTTTTGGGTTTGTGAGAACTTGTTATGCATACCCATCAAAATTATCGATCAAAAATTCAACACTAAAAGATATATTACTAAGTAAGTCTTACGAGAGGGACTTAGCTAATGTCGATATGTGCAAGAAGGCTTGTCACGATGTTGGAAGTGCTGAGATTAGTATTCGCATGAATCTAAGGTATTCGATACTAAACATTAAAAAAGTTATTTTAGAAGTTGTGAGATATACAAGATGAAAAAAAGTACTATCTTAAAATATCACTTAGAAATTATAGTCGTTGTTTTGCTTGTATTCTTTGGTTTATTTCTCAATTACTTTGATCCTTTTGTTAATGATCTCTATATACTGCAAGCTAATGCTATTTTAAACGGGAAGTTGGATATTGTTTCAGCTTCATCAGATTTATTAATCTTTGATTCAACTATTTATAAGAATTCTATTTATATGAGCTGGGGGCTATTGCCAGCGTTTGAGTATATTATCTTCTCTAAACTAACTTTCGGCATGCTTAGTCCATCGGTGCTTTTCTATATTCACTTAGGTCTAATTCCTATTCTTCTAAAAAAAATTTCAGAAAGTTCAAGTCTTGGTTATATTGCATTGATTTCACCGTTCTTTCTTTATTTTTTTAAACAAGATGTAGTGGCAGTAGACTTATCATTTATTTTTGGGCTTAGTTATTTCTTAGCTTCGATTTACGCACGTAAAAAAGAAAAACATTATATTGGAGCTATAGGTATTATTGCTTCTGCACTTTGTCGTTTTGGCTTTCTACCGATTTTAATATCATACCTTCTGATTGACTCATTAAGATTTAAAAAATATTTTCTGAACTTGTTAACAATTGTTGTAGCAGTTGGCTCTGTCCTGTATGTGAACTATTTAAAATTTGAAAATTTTTTATTTTGGGGAGAGAGGTTTAATAAATTTCAGGGTGAGTGGATCACAATACTTAAAACCTTACAGGTCGATAGTTTTAGTTTGAGTAGAATCGGGTATTCTTTTATTGACTTCGTTCGAGGTGTTTTTTTAAATTTTGGTGGAGAAATTGTTTATGGAAATAGTTTAGCGATATCTCAATTAAATAGTATTCTCATTTATATATTTATAGGAGCCTTAGTGTACATGCTCCTTTCAAAATTATTGGAGGTAAAGCTTTGTGATACTTCTATGCTGCTGTTGTTCTTTGTTGATATTCTTTTTCAGATAATTTTTGTACGATTCTACTCTTTCAGACTCTTGTTTATATCCTTTATTCTTCTCTTTTTAAGTTTTGAAATTAGAATAAAAAAAGACAAGTTCTCTTTATTGGCAATGATATGTTGTTTCCTATTCTTAATAATACTAAATGACTCTATTGGAACACGACATAATAAACTGGATACTTTGCAGAATCGTGATGAAGTTCACTCTTATGACTATAGTGATAAGACCGAGTATCTGTGTGAAGATGTAAAGAGTGCTTTGAGGAGAGATAGACAGGTCTTTGACAGCTTGTTTACTGGTTTTGTCATAGAGAATGAGCGTTGTTATGCAAAAAATCCGTTTTCTATTCTAGTTAATAAAGAAAAAAAGCGCTGTCTATTAGAAATAGATTTAAAAGATATTACATGTGATAAACTTTGGTTGAAAAGCATTGCAGGTGATAATATATTTAAAGAAGAAAATGGGGTTTGTTCGGCGATAATTGAGAGTGATTATATTGGAGAGCTACTTCTGTATCTGATTTATGACTTTGAAAATCAAATCGTAGGACAAAATATATATATGAATAAAAGTAAGAGTGAATTTATAAGACTTAACTTGGACTGTGTTAATGAGTACTAATATTGATCTCTCGATAGTTGTACCATTTTTGAATGAAGAGTTAGTTTTGAATTCTTTTTTTGAGAATGCATTTAAAAAGCTAGAATCATCTCAGATCTCGTTTGAGATTATTGGCGTCGACAATGGATCAATTGATTCATCTTACGAAATTGCACAGAGATTCCCAGTTAAATTGGTTAAAGAAAAAATGCGTGGATATGGTGCTGCACTAAAACGAGGTTTTATCGAAAGTCGTGGCCAGTATATTGCTTATCTTGATTGTGATGGGAGTTATACAATTGAAGATCTTATTGCTTTATATCAAGAGATTAGAGAAAAAGGGTCTGATAAAGTCATTGGTACTCGAATCAATGATAAGTCCGAAAGTAAAGCGATGCCTCTCTTGCACCGCTATGTTGGAACACCGATGTTAAATTTATTGTGTTTCATTAGGCATGGGCTAAGAACAAATGATGTTAACTCAGGTCTTCGAGTGTTTCGCTCAAGTATTCTTAAGAAAATGAGTTTGAGTAGCGATGGGATGGAGTTTGCTTCAGAGTTCTTAATTAAGTGCTATCGAAGTAATTTTCAAATACATGAAGTCCCAATCTCTTATGGTAGGGGCTTTTCTACATCTAGACGCCCACATCTTAGGCCACTTCGTGATGGTTGTAGACACTTCTTGATGATTCTTAAGTCATAGATACTAATGATAAGTTAAAAATTGTTCAGAATTTAACATTGTGATAAAATTTAAACAATGAAGATATCTCAAAATGATCTCATATATTTCATACGTTTAGACAGGGACGCCTCGAGAAGAGTTGTCGAACCTCGACATCTGCACCCAGCTTTAGATATCAAATATTCAATGGAACTACTCTCTGAATTTAATAAAGAATATCATGATCAGTGGATAGATATGCTTTCAGAAGAAGAGTTAATTGCTAAAGTTGTGAAGTCTGGATGTCGTATTGCTATAATTCGAGCTACATCATTTTGTTTTGAGGAATCTTTATCACTAAGTAAGAAACTTCAAAAAAATAATATCATTACTATTGCTATTGGCCAGCAAACAACCCAGTTATTAAAAATTTCAGAATCATTAGCTACTGATTCATATCGTTATATTTTACACGGTGAAACTGAGATTGCAGTTAGAGATTTGATAGTCGAACTTACAAAGTGCGATGATGATAATGAACTTAAGTCTAAGTACTTTGAAAAATTTAAATCTAATTACTACCATATAGTTGAAAAACCTGAAGAACTTCCACTTTTAACTTTTACACAACAGGAGCATCGTTCATATCCTTTTCCATTTCCTGTAAGAGGTGGTTTCTTCAAGAAATGGGCATATCTATTGTCTGCTTGGGGTTGTCCGCATAAATGTGATTTTTGCACTTTGCTCGTTAGAAAGTCTACTGGTGACAATTTGAGAAGACGTTCACCAGAGCGAGTCGTTGAAGATATCGAAAATCTTGTAAGGCAAGGTGCAGATTTTATTGTTATTGAAGACGATACATTTTTTTGCAATCGAAATCATTTACGAACTATTTGTCGATTAATTATAGATAAAAAGATCAAAATCTCATGGATGTGCAATGCACGAATTGATGAGATTGATGAGGAATCGCTAGCTCTGGCAAAAGAAGCGGGACTCAAACTTGTTAAGGTTGGAATTGAGACAGGAAGCCCCCGTGTAATTGAGAAACTAGGTAAATGTAAGAGTGGCACTACATGGTTGGAGAATATTTCTACATCATTTAAGCTCTTCGAACAATATGAAGTTGGAGCAATCGGACTTTTTATGGTTGCGACACCAGGTGAAGAAATTGAAGATTTTAGACAAACTGTTGAATTGTTAAGGACGATAAACCCTGATTATATTCAAGTTCAAATTTTCACGCCTTACCCTGATATTAAATATTATAAGGAAGTTGAAAACTTCGTAAATTCTGAGAAAAGCTTTTATCATTATAAAGTGCCAGAAGTTAAGTTATCTAAGATTACAGAGTATACCGAGAGTGAAATGCAAAATCTCTTGTATCGTCGTTTCTATTTAAATCCTAGATATATTTATCGTCATCTAAGATACTGTTGGCGTTATTATACAAACGCTAGCTATGTAAGAATGTTGACGCGAAAGCTTTTTGAAAAGTTTAGCGATATCTTAAGAATAAAAAATTATGAAGCCTAGTACTTACTATCAACTTATTAGATGGCATGTTTTATCTTGGTTTGTTCCTCAAAAAATTAGTCGCCGATCACCATATAAATTAATGATTCAGTTAACAAATCTTTGTAATTCAAAGTGTAAAAACTGTCTTATATGGACACATGAAGTGAATAAGAATCCAGACTATAAGGAAGTTAGTGTGGATGAGATTGCCCATGTCATGTCCGAACTCAAAAATGATCTATTCTGGGTTGCCTTCACAGGAGGGGAGCCTACATTAAAAAAAGCTGAGATTTTTGAGCTTCTAAAAAGGGCAGTTGAAATATGTCCTCGCATGCGAGTGGTTGCTTTTACCACTAACGGTCTCAAGCCAAATGATGCGCTAGAGATCGCATTAGAAATTAGAAAGTATAATCTTGATAGTATTGTGACAATAAGTATGGATGGTGATGAAAAGACCCATGATCATATTAGGGGTATTAAAGGAAATTATCAGTTGGCACTTGAGACGTATAAGTTACTCAGAGATCATGGAGTAAAAGTTCACTACGGACTGACTGTGGGAAAATTAAATCATGATTATATCAAAGAACATTATCAGAATGACGGAAAGAACATTAAGGCCATTACGTTTACCCATATGAATGGTATTTATTCATATAGTGGAGATGTTAACTCGTCTCGTATACTTGATAGTCTTAATATTATTATGAAGAGCTATAAAGTCGAAAAATTACATGAAATCATTGAATTTATTTATCTGAAAATTTCAAAGAAATTTTTTATAAAAAAAATGAGAAAAAATATTATTCCATGCTCCGTGATGAAATCTACAATAGATATTATGGCCGATGGTGAAGTTGTACCATGTATGTTCTTACCAAAAATAAGCGATGCTCAAGATTTTAAAAAAGAAATGTTGTTCTCGGAAAAAGGACAGAAGATTATTGATGATATAAAGAGAGAAAAGTGTCCTAAGTGTTGGATGAATTGCTACGCACCTCACTCAATTATCGAGCATCCAGTAAAATCAGTTATACAGGCGGTTATTAATTAATGAAGATGCCAGCAATGATTTTGGGACTTTTCTGCTTTTTCTTTTCTATTATTGATACGGAAATTTTACAGCAGTTGATCACAGTTAAATTGAAACAGCCTCCCGTTGTGAAATTAAGCCCTATGTGTGACAAGGTTAAAGTTCTGGTTGAGAAGAGAGGCGATGCGACACCTAAGAAACGAGATAAAGAGATCTCTTGTGAGTTATTAGATTCTTATATTTATAACTCTAACTACTTATTATTAAATTTTGGAGATAGTTATAAAGGTTTTATTGAAGTTAATGGTTATGCTTACATTGTAAGTCCAGGAGAAGATGTAACTGTCGTTTCGAACAGTCTGGCCCGTATGTATATTGTTATAAGAATAGGATTAGCTATCTTATTATTGTTTTTACTTCGTCGAAAGTATTTTTATGAGCTTTATCCCGCAGTTGTCGTGACTAGTTTGATTTTGCTATATTTTCCAGGAGGGGGGAGTTTTGATATTCTAGGTTATTTGCAAATTTATAATAACTTTCCAAATTATCTCGATAATGAATATTCCTTAGCCCGAATATTTCCATTTCTCGTAACTCAATTTTTAAGTAATAGTATTTTTGTCTATAAGTTAATGCAAGTATGTCTCTGTTGTTTCGGCATTTTACATTTTATACAAAGTCTAATTCGAGACAAGAAGTTGCAACTTGTGTCGTTTACTTTTGTTGTTGTGTTAGGTTGTCTTTTTAGTTTGGCCTATTCTTATACTGACTTGATCTTTACGGGCTTACTGTTTTTGAAGTTGTCCTACTTGACTTCACTGATTAAAGAAGGAAAAGGTTCGTCTCATTATACTTTTGTAAGCATCTTACTCGCTGTATATCGTAAAAACTCGATTGTCTTGTTAGCTTTTGATGTAGCTCTTTTTTTCTTTTTGAAACTATCTCGAAGGTATGTTGCTGTCTATATGACTGCCTTTGCTTTAATTTACAGTTTGAGTTATGGGGTATTTATTGATGAGGCTGATACTGGTTATAGTGGTTATGCTGTTCTTTATGAACTACACCCCTTACATAGTAAGTATCCTGAAGAGCTTGCGTGGTTGAGACCATACTTTAGGGACGGGACTCTTTCTAAGCCACGTAAAAGTTCCTTGATTCAAACTTATTATCGTGGGGATAAGCTTGATGATGATCTAATTGATAGGGAGTATATAGCCGAACACTATGAAGTGATTCATCAGAATTATTTAACTTTTGCAATTGAACATCCATTAGAAGTTCTAAAACAGAAATTTATCTTATTTTCATACTTTTTGGGCATGAATGTCGGTACTAATAGCTATCAAAAGAATGTAGATATGATTAGTTATTTCAATAATAATAATGGGGATTTTAGATTCTTTAATAAGGATCGTTCTCGAGAGGTTTCAATTTTTAAATTACAGGAGTTTCGAATCTTTCAAAATATGATGAAGTATTTGTGGATACTTCATATCGTCTTTATATTATTTCTAGGATATGCAGCGATAAAGAAAATGAAAATTGAATTGCTAGTTCTAAGCTGTGTCTTAGTATATACATTATCTTTTTTAATTTTCAGTCATGGCTTCTTGCTACACTATTCCTATTATCTGATTGTGATTACGAAAGTTTTCTTTTTTAAATTTTATGAGCTTTGGAGAGAGAAGTGTCAAACTTTATCATTCACAGAATAAATTCGATAAATGAGTTGTTAACTATTCCATGCGAATATGGCGTAGAAGTTGACTTGCGTTGGCACAATAATAAGATCGTTCTTGCACATGATCCTTGCCTAGTCGAAGAGAAATACGAAGATCTAGAGTCGTATCTTAAAAAGTTTGCACACGCATATATTATTTTGAATATAAAAGAGACTGGGTTTGAGGTTAACGTTGTTGAAATCCTCAAGAAATATAATATTAAAAATTATTTTTTTCTAGATATTCAATTTCCAGCCGCTGTTAAATTATTACGACAGGGAATTACAAAGTTTGCTCTAAGATTATCAGAGTACGAAAATCTTGATTCTGTTGATGACTTAATCGCTTTTCCAAGCTTTGTATGGGTGGATTGTTTCACAAAATATCCAGAAAATAGTACAATAAAGAATATTCGAGATAAGGGAATCAAAGTTTGCTTTGTAAGCCCCGAGCTTCAAGGGCACCAGTTTGCACTCGCTAATCAGTTGATTGTAACTGATGATGATTATATTTGTTGTAAATTAGAAACTGTGACGAGTTGGACTAGTAGGTAAATCTTCTCTTTATCGAGAAAACCACAACCCTAGTTATAAATTTAACGACAGACATCGGCCCCTTATTCCATTTCGATGCGCCATGAAGGCGAGAAGGAAAGAGTGTTTTCATTCGAATAATCTTAAGATCTTTTTTAATCGCTTCAGTGTAGAAAAAGAGATCAAGTGAAAAGTCGTTAGGATAGTTTTTCATTGCTTTGAAAAAATATGCAGGAAAAATATTTGGTTGAGCATTGATTTCATATATCTTTTTTTGAAAAAGAAGTGTCTCAAAAATACTCATTCCAATACTTAGTATAGTGTCGAGAAGTGGTCTGCCAGAACGTCTTCCTTTAATATAAACTTGTAATGTCTCAGACTCGAGAAGAATTTGATAGGCCCTATATATATCCATCGGGTCTGTTTGAAGGTCTGCGTGTGTCCATCCGATAAAATCGCCTGTGCATTGCTTAAGACCTTCAGTGATACCGAACCCATAGCCTTTGTTGACTGGAATATCGACAACTTTAATGAAGTCATGTGGCTTGGCGTGATCAGTTAGTACACTTACAGTGTTGTCAGTTGACCCATTGTTAACAATTACGAGTTCAAGATTTAACTTTTTACTGACCTTACTAAATCTATTAATCAATTCAGGAATATTGGCCGCTTCGTTATAGCACGGTGTAACAATAGAAATCTTCATCGTGAACTTAACTCCTGATAGCATGATTTAAAGTAGAAGAAAGATTCATATTCATTAGGTGTTCCAAGACTAATAAAGTGCTTTACTGGAAAAGATGAAACCTTGAGATTCTCTTTGATTAAATAGGGTACTAGAGAATCAACATAGTATTCGCCATTAATCTTGTCACACTGGTTTAGAAGCTCTTGGTAAGCTTTTTTAAACATTAACGCCTTTTTAAAATAGAAAAGACCAACAATTGCTTGATCTTTTAAAGGTGTCTTTGAAATTGGAGTTTTAACACTTACACCAGTAACCATGTTTTGGTTATCTGTTTTAAGCCATCCGTAATGTTCTGGTCGTGTCATCATGTTAGGATGATTAGTGAATGAAAAATAAATAACATCACTTTGGACCTTAAGCTTATTGAAAGCTTCAATATCAAACTCGGCACAGTTATCGCAAACCCCTACGAGAATTTCACTGTCATCTGCTATGTGTTTAACGGCCTCATAAACACTGCAGGCCTGACCTTCTGTAGGTGTTAAAATTTTCCTAAGAGCTAGAGGTTTGAATCTATCCAAGTAATCAGCTTTATCATCAAGCGTGATGAAGTGGTATTTCTTTGCCTCCTTCACATGTCCAGCAGTGAATTCAATCAGAGTCATATCTTCAATCGGTAGGAGGTGTTTTGGTGTTGCGTAGTTTGCACTAGCAAAACGGCTACCTTTTCCTGCAAGTGGTACTATGTACTCAATATCGGGTATTCGTTGCTCAGATATTTTGGCGACATCGAAATAGTGATACCAGTTTTCAAATAATCTTATTTTGGATTTCGAATCTAGCTCTAAATTGATGACATCACCATATGTCTCTTTCTGTATGTCAGATTGGTCAAATATTGATTCTGTGTGAAAGTGATTTAATGAAATTGATTTCTTTATAAAATCTTTAAGAAGTTTAAATGTTTTAAAATAATAAAGACCGCAAGAAACATCTTCACTATGTGGTATTTGAGTAAACGATTTCTTATGTCCAATTTGAATTTTTTGACCACTAACATTTTTTACGAAAGAATAATCTTGAGAGTCGAGTCTGAAAGGGGTCTGGTGTTTGGAGATAAAAAGTATTGTGTCTTTAGTGGAATCAATTGTGGACTTGAACTTCTTGTAATCAAAGAGGACAAGAAGGTCACTATAATGAATGAAAACTTCATCATTTTCATCGATACTGAGATGACTAATTGCGCTTTCAATAGTTTGAAGTGGGCCTTTATTATTCTTTGCTACATTAATATTTATAGTCCCCGAAATCCTCTGATCAACTTCTTGTGAGATGGAATAGAAGTTAGTCTTTTCGGGAAAATTATTTTTGATGTGCTCAAAAATAGTCTTGTTGAGGAAGAGCCTGGTAAGACAGTCCTGGTGAATTTGAGAAATGGGAATGATTACAGATGTCATTATCTTCTCGCTTTCCCTAGTGCCCAATTAGATATTCTTTCGACTACTGTCTTGTCCAGAAAGTTAATATTACTTTCTTCGAGTGCCAGACATATTTCAATCTGTGCTATGGCCAATTCTTCAACTTCTGTTCTTTTTACAGCGTCTTGCTCAAGTAGAAATAGATAGTCATTATAGACTAACACTTTTTTGTTACTGGTATTTTTAATATTCTGGTCTTCTGGACTATCGCCAAGGTGAATAATGATATCTGGACTGAGGTAATTGCCAAAACAGCTTGGAAGCTTCTCTTGCCACTGAGAGGTATAGAATTTAATACTTTTCTTTTGAAGAATTCTAAACAGCTTCTCAGCAGCTTCAAAATAATCGATATGAAAATTAGTATATTGAATTAGTGAATTGATCTTCTTAAAAGTAACGTTTAGAAGAGTCTCTAGTTCTTGGTAGGAATCAGTGCTGATAATAATTCCATGATTTTGCATGAAGATAACTTCTGGAATGTGTCCAAGTTTTGAGATTTCTTTTTTTAGCTCTATTCCTAACTCAAGGCCCGGATGAGCGTAGTTAAGGCAGAGTGCCTTTGGAAAGTGCTGTCCGATATAATTTTTCCAATCATTTCGACAAGAAAGAATGAGTGAGCCTATCTGATGAAGATGTACAGTATACTTTTTAAGTTGGACATGTAAAAAAGTTTCGATACTTGGTCGTAAAGAGTCTGCATCGAATTGTTGATAGAAATTTTTTTGATGTGAATCGAGATCTGAATTTTCTAATAGTAAATTATTAAAGGCATCCATCTCCGAACTAAAGAAATCATCGATGGTATTTATATTGCCCATGTGTCTGCCACTTGGTTTAATGTAAATTTTATTTCCCTCTTTAAAGGATATATTTCCCCCGTTAGACTGATTATAGTCTTTTCTTAATTCGATGAGTTTGCACAGAGAAATAATGTGGTCTAGGTTTTCCATGTTTATCATCTTAACAAATAAGCTAAGATATTAAAATTAGGAGTTTTTTTCTATTTCTGATCATGATTCTAAGTTCTATGAGATAATTAATTAATGGAAATTATTACGTTTATAAGAATTGAAAATAAAGAGTTCGAGCTGTATCAATTACAGGGACTTATGTATCCGCCAATGTGGGCGGTGACGCTTAATTCTTATCTGATGAAAGAGTTTTCGCAACAGTTAAAAAGCGAGTTAGTTGACCTTCGCATTCAAGAATTCAAGGAAATTAAACCTTCATCATATTACTGCCTGTCTGGGATGAATCAAGATTTGCACGTATTAGCCGAGGTCGCCGATAAACTTAGAAAATTAAATCCTAGGGCCAAGATTCTTCTTGGGGGTCCGATTACCTGGTCATTTGAGCAAGAGGGAAAACTTTCAGAATTAAATTTTGCTGATCATATCTTCATTGGAGATGGAGAAGTTGAGTTTGTTGAATACTTTAAAAAAGATTTTGCGAAGATAAATATCTCAAGAATTATTAATGCGGAGACTAAGTTTAATCTTTCTGATGCAATCGCATTTGATGAAAAGCTTTTTTCGCATCTTATTCCATATTACTCAGGTGGCTGTGTAGAGGTTTCACGCGGTTGTCCATTTCTATGTGAATTTTGTGATATTCGGGTAATGCCTGATAATAATCGCTCACATTGTAAATCTATTGATGTCATTATGGATGAGCTAAAAGTATTTCAACGTAGCGGTCTGAACTTTGTTTTTATGGCCTGTGATAATTTTAATGGTGATGTGAAGTGGGCCGAAAGGTTATGTGATGAGATTATCAAATGGCGTGCTATTGAAGATGTCAAAATAAGTTTTTATACTTGGTCGACAATAAATATATGCTACCATCCAAACTTATTGAAGAAAATGAGGCTTGCTGGAATTGATACGCTCTTTATTGGTATCGAAAGTTTCCATCAAAACTCTCTTCTTGAGACCTCGAAAGTCCAAAATACAAAGTTAGATCTCATTGAGGCAAATAAGCTTATTCAAAGTTATGGATTTATTCTATATGCCGGTCTTATTATGGGCTTTGATAATGACCCTGAAGATATTGCAAGCATTCAGCTTGAAGGACTGGAGAAATCAGGGTTAATCTCGGGGGACATAACACCACTTCTTGCATTGCCAGGGACACCTCTGTACAAACGTCTGAAAGATGATGGACGTCTAAGAGTGCATCAAAAATCATCACTTGGTTATAAGCGCTACTCCAGCAATATTATCTTCAATAGACCAACTGACGTAATTAAAAAGCAACTGAAAGAATATTTAAATGGCTATAATAGAGGAACTTTTCAACGTCGTCGCTATATAAACTTTTTAAAATCACAGCTGAGTGAACAAAGAATTGATAGCAAAACAGGAGACTATGCTTCACTATCTGAAGTATTCAAAATTGTAATTCGTGAACCTGCAGTTCTTCTAAATTACATTAAACGAATGATGATGGTATTTATTAATCTCGAAAGGGCCGCTAATTTTATTTTTGCATCGGCCTATACACTATATTTCTCGATTCGTTACTTTAACTGTATGTCTTATTTTAAGTTTTGGCTCTTTGCTTGGACAACTTCATTGCTTAAGAGTTTAAATATCCCAGAGAGTGAAATTGATCTTCAAGGAAATCATGAAATCAAGGAAACAAAACTTCAAGTATTGAAATTAAAGGTGGCAAATGAGTAAGAGAAAGATCGCACTTATTTATCCACTCGATGATAGTTTGCCACTGCAATCAACAAGCTATCGTGTTTATATGCCTCGCTATGGAATTCTCGCTGTCGCGGCAAGACTTATTAACGAAGGTTATGAAGTTCAGACATACTGTGAACAGTCGGGTAGTGAGGTCGACTGGAACTTCGTTCAGAAGGCAGATTATGTTTGTTACTCAATCCTATCCTTTAGTGCTTTTAAGGCATATGAATATACTCAGAAGGTTTCACAAATAAATCCAAAAGCTATTCAAATTTATGGTGGCTCCCATGCTTCACTCGCTGCAGATGATTGTCTTGATCATGTTGATTACGTCATTCGTAATGAGGGAGAAGAGACTCTCGTTGATCTTCTCTCAAAGCTTGAGCAAGGAAATAGCGTAAAGGATGTATTAGGGCTGAGCTTAAATTTTGAGGGAGAGAAAAAGCATAATGTTGCAAGACCTTTTATTAGTGATGTTAATCAGGTCTTAACCGCGGATCTAATTAAGAATTATAAAAAGAGAAGTATAGGAACTTATATTAAAGACATCTTTACTATTGGAATGCCGAGATTCAATGTTGTGGTATCTCAGTCTAGTCGTGGCTGTCCCTTTGACTGTAAGTTCTGCTTTGTGAAAATTGAACTTGGAAAGCAGTATCGTCGTAAGACCCCAGAGATGGTTCTTATGGAAATTGAAAATGGGATTAATCAACTTGGATCGAAATATGTGATGTTTGTTGATAATGATTTTTGTATAAGTAAGAATCATACGTTGGAAGTTCTTAAACTTATTGAAGAGAAATACTACGGTGACATTGACCTCTTTATTTTCACAAGAATAACGGTCGCATTTGATCAAGATATAGTAGAAGCATTTAAAAGAGCTGGGCGTGTATGCTTAGCCCTTGGAATTGAGTCAATTGAATCTGACACGCAGACAGAATATAAGAAAGAGTTCTCAAATAACTCAATTGAGAATGCCTTAAAAATATTGAATGATAATGGGATTAAATATCACGCCCTCTTTGTTGTTGGTTCAGACTATGACACTCAAGAGAGTATTGATAAAATTTTAAAGTTTTCTATCAAAAATAATGCATTCTATATGGGACTTCAGATTCTTTATGATTTTCCACGAAAGGAGATTGTGACCAAGTCGGAGCAATGTATTCCAGATCATCGTTATATTCATCATGATTGGAGATTCTTTTCTGGAACTTTTGTTATTCATTTTCCCAAAAAGATTAGGCCTTCTGTTTTACAAGAATCAGTCGTTAAGGCCCATATGGATTTTTATAAGAAGAGCAAATTCTTTATTCAGTTCTATGCAACCAAAGGAATTATGCGCTCATATATAAAGTACTTGCGGATGATTGAGCACGGACTTTACGACGAGAATGATATCCTTGATGAAGCGAAACTAGAAAACTGGATACAAGAAAAGAAAATTGAGATAAAATTTAATCTCTATGATTATCTACTAGAGCTTGGTCGCTTCTATGCGATGAATATTTTTAGAAAAGATTCGTGGATGTACTTATTAAGTATTGTAAAGCCAATGCAAAAGCCAAAACTTGAAGAACACTCAGAGGAAGCCGCATGAGTAAGAAATACTGTGTTATATCAACAACTGAAGGTTGCGCAACGAATCTCGTTGAAAATTCGCAGTACAAAAATTCAATTGGTCAGGCCGGAGCTCAGCTCGTAAGTAATGTTGAAGAGGCCGATGTTGTTATCTATAATACTTGTGGCTATTCTCAACAGATGGAAGACCGAGCGGTAGGTGAGATAAAGAAAGTTCGCGATCTTTATCCTGAAAAAAAAATCGTCGTTGGCGGATGCCTTCCAAGTATTAATAAAGACTCTCTAAAAGATATATATGATGGTGAAACTTTTCGCCCTGGGGATATAAAAAAACTCTTCAGTCTCTCAGATATCGATTACGACCTTATTCCTGAATTCGATGAACAAATTGGCTTTGATCCAAATGACTTCTCATCTTTAAGTTTTAAGCATCGCTTTTTAAACTCGGTGAGAAATATCTATTTTGGTATCGAGAGGGCTTTCGGTGGAAGATTTCAACCTCTCTCAAATATCGTCGAGTCGGCAATCGTTAATAATGAATATCAAACGGTAACTGTGAGCACTGGTTGCCTTGGTGAATGTTCTTTTTGCTCGATCAAGATGGCAAAGGGCTCGGTTAAGAGTCGCCCACGTACAAAGATTGTCGAAGAAATTCGCTCGGGCCTACAACTGGGCAAGAAGAAATTTTGGCTTCTTGGAGATGATATCGGATGTTATGGTCAGGATGTCGGGGATAATATTGCCAATCTTCTTGAAGACATTCTAAGTATCGAAGAAGATTTTTCTCTAGTTCTAAACTATATGGAGCCTATGTTTCTTGAGAAGTATTACGATCGTCTGATAGTGCTTCTTTCTGATACTCGAGTGAAAAATATCAATTTCCCAATACAGTCAGGTAGTAAGAAGATCGTCTTTAGTATGAGAAGATTTTATCATCCACACAATATTTTGAAGATGATGGCAGAACTTAGAAAGGTTAACTCGCAAATTGTGCGCAAGACAAATATCATTGTTGGTTACCCCGGAGAAACCTTCTCCGAATATATGGAAAGTGTGAAGGCCGTTTTTTATTTTGATGCTTTAGTTGCTTTTAGATTCACTCCGAGAAAACATTCGCTTGCAGCGAAGCTTCCCGAGCAATTAAATAAATTCGTTATTGGCTATCGTTTTTGGTTTATCAACTTGGCAATTCTTTTAAGACATAGTGTGGTGGCACTAACTTCTTTGAAGAATAGAGTTACTTCTTCAGTGCCGCGATCTTAACATCACCATTACCATTTAGTCTCGCGCGACAAGAAAGTCTTACTTCTTTGCCAACGGTAAAATGATTTGGATTTTGGTCCTGATAATCTTTAACGATATTGGAGATAGTGTTTCCTTCGATAACACTCTTTCCTGCGACGTTATCACTTCCTTCGATGATCAAGATTCGGCAAGAGCCACAAGATCCGGCCAAGCACCCGTGGGGTAATTGACATCCCTGATTATCTATTGCGTCATAGATAATGTCACCAGTTTCGACTGTGAATTTCTTTTCACTATTCGAGATTTCATTACCTTGCTCATCTATTTCTACTACTGACACGGTGGGCATATTACTTTTATCCTTTAGCTAGTAAATTTCATCGTTATTACAACCTTATCGACTCATATTTGAATAACTTAAGTGAGTGAGATTATTGAAGGAGGAAGCATGCTTAGCTTCGAGAGACTTTATAAAGACGGACATGAAGAAGTAATTTTTTTTAGTGACCCAAGCTGTAATTTAAAAGTAATTGTTGCGATTCACAATACTGTTCTTGGACCAGCTCTTGGTGGAACTAGAATGTGGAATTATAAGAGTGAAGAAGAAGCCCTAGATGACGTACTAAGACTATCAAAAGGGATGACATATAAAGCTGCTGTTTCAGGTTTAAACCTTGGTGGTGGTAAGGCCGTTATTATCGGTGATCCAGAAAAAGATAAATCAGAAGCTCTATTTAGATCTTATGGTAAATTCCTTGAGTCTTTAAATGGTCGTTACATTACAGCTGAAGACGTAAACACAAGAGTAGAAGATATTGAGCATATCTTCACTGAAACAAATAACGTTGCTGGTGTTGCTGAAGTTCACGGTGGATCGGGGAACCCGTCTCCATGGACAGCAAGAGGTGTTTACAGAGGTATTGAAGCTTCTTGTTTAAAAGTATTTGGTGATAAATCTCCAAAAGGTAAAGTTGTTGCTCTTCAAGGTGCTGGATCTGTAGGTCGTTTCCTAGGTGAGTACCTATATAATGAAGGTGCAAAAGTTTACGTTTGTGATATCAGTGAAAAGAACCTTGAACTTTTCAAAGAAAAAGTACCAAATGCAGAAATCGTTGGTGTTGATGAAATCTACGACGTAAAAGCAGATATCTATTCTCCATGTGCTCTTGGTGCAACAATCAATGACAACACAATTGATAGACTTCAGTGTAAAATCGTAGCTGGTGCTGCAAATAACCAACTTGCAGAAGCGAGACACGGACAAATCCTAATGGATCGTGGAATTCTTTATGCTCCAGATTACCTAATTAATGCTGGTGGTTTAATGAACGTTTCAATTGAATTTGAAGGATGGTCTGCAGATAAAGCTGTAAGAATGGTTGATTCAATCTTTGATACAACTCTTAAGATCTTCGCAATCTCTGATGAACAAAATATTCCAGTTTATAAAGCAACAGACATTCTTGCTGAATCAAGAATCGAAGCTATTAGAAATATAAGCGGAAAGTATTTAGGGAATCTATCTCACCGTTTCCCTGGAAGAAAAACTAGATAATTTTTCATATAAAAGACCCGCTTCGGCGGGTTTTTTTTCGTCAATTTTTGAAAGTCGTATATAATTAAATGATGAAGTATAGTTTTGTTTTCTTGTTATTCTTATTATCTGTTCCGACATTCGGACAGAAGCTCAAACTCTATACAATTGAAATCCCAAATATTAATACTCAAAATGCACAGTCCTATTACTATAAACTTATCACAATGATTAAAAAGGTTAGTGGTGAGGACTTTGAAGTTGTTTTTCTCCCTCCTTCAAGGGCAATTAGAAAATTTAATCAGGATCGAGAGTCTTGCTTTTTTCCATACTCAAAACAAGAAGAATCGAGTCCAAAGACCTTGATCTTTTCAAGACCCCTTGTAGATCTTGAACTTTTCGCCATTACAAAGAAGAGTAGCGAGCTAGTGACGAGAACTAATATCTATAAGAAAAAACGAATCGCTTTAAACTCTTCCTTTCGCAATAGTTTTTTCTTTCCATCAGATTTCAAAGTTTACTATGTCGAGACTGAAGATCAGTTATTCTTTATGCTTGATCATGATAGAGTTGATTATATTCTTGAAAGTGTCCCTGATATTTATCTCTCTTTCGGGGGAAAAGAAGAATTTTTTAAAAAATATAAATTTGATACAAACTATAAACATCAAGTACTAAAGGATTACTTCGCTTGTCATAAGGGCTCAAAGCGAATCGAAAAGCTGATTAAAACCATCAACAATAAGCTCTAAATATTTAGGAATAATCTGCCAAATCTATCAATTGTTGCACTGGGACAATATAATAGAAGGGTGAAGTTTAAACTGATAATCACATTCCTAGCCGTTCTCAATGCCTTCGCTATCGATTTTGAAGATGCTGTTTTTCCTGAACTTGCAACCTCGTCACGTGCATTGGCCATGGGAAATGCTTTCATTTCAAAAGTCGATGATGCCTCGTCTGTTTACTATAATCCAGCAGGGCTAGGCACTGTTCGTTATAGACATTTACACCTCTCGAATTTTCAATTCGAAACAAATAAAGGCTGGCTAAGTTCCGCAGCTGGTGGGAAGGCAACAGATGTGGCCACTAAATTTCCTAAAGCATTCTCCCTAGATGGGACGAGAGAACTTCTTAACAAGAATAAGGGTGAAATATCTCATTCTCGTTTTCACTTTCTTCCAAATTTTACTACACGATATTTTTCAATGGGGTATCTTTTTTCATTTCAACAGCGTGCGTACACAGGTAAAGAAGCTGGAGCAAAGTTTGAATATGCTCAGCGAAGAGATCATGGTCCTTATGTTGCCCTAAATCTTTCATTAGGTGGAGGAATATTTAAACTAGGTGCATCTGCTACTTATTTAAGTCGAAAAGAAATTGTCGGTGAGGCTGATGCTGCGGCTACTCTGACTCTTGAAGATGGGGACTATCAATACGGAAAAGCTTTTATAATTACAACTGGGGCAAAGCTGACGCTCCCGGTAGCTTTTCTTCCAACGTTCTCAGTTGTTTCCCATAATACAGGTGAACAACAATTTGGATTCAAGCGTGGAGCAGGTTTGCCTGATAAAATTAAAAACTCAATTGATGCCGGTTTTTCAATAACACCACAAGTAGGTAATGCTATTCGTATCCATATGGAAGTGAATATGAAAGATGTCACTAATCTTTATAAAGATGTTTCATCAACAAGAAAAATTCTTGCTGGGATGGAGTTTGATTTTGCGAGAGTTTTCTTTATTCGCTTTGGTTATGGTGATGGATTTGGTTCTGCAGGCCTTGGGGTGAAGTCGAGAAGTCTCGAGTTTGACCTCACAACATATGCTGTTGATACGACTTCGAACGAATTTCGTGGAAAAGAAGACCGCCGTTTCGCTATAGGTTTCTCTACAGGTTTCTAATCAAAAATAGTCATTGATATCATCTTGTAATAACAACGTGTTATAAATTGTTACGTTGCATCGCATCTCCACGGATAACTTAATAGTTGGTAGACTGACTCACTAAATTAATAAGGAAGAGACCATGTTAGATAAGACAAAGGATAAGCCTGTGGCAAAGTTAAAATTATCGGCAAAAGATATTGAAAAGAAAGTTAAGATCGCTAAGAAGTATAAGCTTTCAAATGATGATTTAAAGTCACTTCTTAGAAACGTTTTTGTTTCTAGAAAACTTGATGATGCAGAAATTTCGATGAAGAAGCAATCAAAAGCATTCTTCCAGATTTCTGGTGCTGGACACGAAGGTGTTCTTTCAGCTGCTGCAAAGGTTTTAAAGCCAAAGCATGACTGGTTTATTCCATACTATCGTGACAGAGCTCTTTGTACTGGTCTTGGTGTAACACCATACGAGATGTTATGTCAGGCAAATGGTAACACTGGAGATACTGCATCTCATGGTCGTCAAATGCCAGCACACTGGGGAAATGTAAAACTTAATATTATAACGAAGTCTTCATGTACGGGAACACAGTTCCTACAAGCATGTGGTGTTGCTGAAGCTGGTTTATTTTTAAAGAAACTAGAAAAAGAGCACGGTACAGATATTTCTAACTTCTTAGTAAACGATCAAGAAATCGTATATACATCATGTGGTGATGGAACTACTTCACAAGGAGAGTTCTGGGAAGCGATGACAACTGCATGTGTAAATAAGTTTCCAGTTCTTTTCCATGTTGAAGATAACGGTTACGCAATTTCTACTCCAACATATGTTCAAACTCCTGGTGGTTCTATCTCTAAAGCAATGGATGAATTTCCTGGCCTTAAGATTTTTGAGTGTGATGGAAATTGTCCAATTGAAAGTTATGAAGCTTTCTTTGAAGCTGCAAAATATATCAGAGCAGGTAAAGGACCAGCACTTGTTCACTCTCACGTGACAAGACCATATTCTCACTCTCTTTCAGATGATCAGGGGATGTATAGAACTCTTGAAGATCTTGCAGAGGAAAAAGAAATCGACGTTTTCAATTCATACCCAAAGACTCTAATTGCGATGAAAGTCATGAAAGAAGCAGAAGTAAAAGCTCTTCTTGATGAAGTTTCTGCAGAAGTTAGAGAAGCAATGAATAAGGCGATTGAGACTCCATGGCCAAAGCCGGAGTCAGCAATGGATCACCTTTACTCTGAAGATGTAGATATCACTTCAAGTCAATTTGACGTTCCTGGAACTTTCGAAGGAAAAGATGACGTTCCTATGGCGTCAACAATCAATGGTGTTCTAAGATCTGAGTTTGCAAAAAATCCATTCCTAATGATGTTTGGAGAAGACGTTGCAGACTTTACTGAATTACATAAACTAAATGATCCAAACCTAAAAGGTAAGGGTGGTGTATTTAAAGTTTCTTCAGGTGTTCAAAGAGCATCGAAAGAAGGACAAGTATTCAACTCACCACTAGCTGAGGCAAATATTATTGGACGTGCAATTGGTATGTCGATTAGAGGGCTGAAGCCAGTTGTTGAAATTCAATTCTTTGATTATATCTGGACTGCTTATATGCAACTTAAAAACGAGATGGCAACAACTCGTTACCGTTCAGGTGGAGACTTCAAGTGTCCAATGGTTGTCAGAGTTCCAATTGGTGGTTACCTAAGAGGTGGAGCAATGTACCACTCTCAATGTGGTGAATCTCTATTCACTCACATTCCAGGAATTAGAGTTGCTTATCCATCAAACGCAGCAGATGCAGCTGGTCTTTTAAGAACAGCAATCAATGCTGATGATCCAGTTATGTTCCTTGAGCATAAGCACCTTTACTACCAAGGTTATAATAGAACAGCTGATCCAGGTGAAGAGTATATGATTCCATTTGGAAAAGCTCGTATAGCAAGAGCTGGTGCTGATGTGACTGTTGTTGCATGGGGAGCACTTGTTCAAAAATCAATTGATGCTGCAAAAAAGATCGAAGAAGAAACTGGTAAGACAATCGAAGTAATTGACCTTCGTACGCTTGCTCCATTTGATATGAATGCGATTAAAGATTCATTGGCAAAAACAAATAGACTTTTAATTTGTCATGAAGAAACTAAGACTTCTGGATTTGCTGGAGAAATTGCAGCTCGAGTTAATGAAGAGTGTTTTGAAGATCTTGATGCTCCAATTTTAAGAGTGGCCGCTAAAGATTGCCATGTTGCTTACTGTCCAACATCGGAAGACTATCTTCTTCCACAAGTAAGTGATGTTTACGAAGCTCTTCAAAAATTAATTAATTACTAATTATGTGAGCGTCTAGTTCTCTAGACGCTTTTGTCTAGACGTATTTTGTTGATAATGCAATAATGAATTATGTTTAGATTATTGCTTATAAAGTTATATTTGGTTCTTGTTTTTGGTAGCAGTCTAGCCTTCGCCAAGAATATTCTTGTCTACCCATATCTGTCAGGTCATGAATTTTGGGATCTCGTTAAATCAGAGTTTGTTAAAGTAAATCAAGAATTAGGCTTGGACTATGAAGCTTTTGATTCAAAAAATAATCGCTTTAATTATCATCGCAAGGTTCTAGAAGTATTGAGAAGCTCTAAGAAGGGAGATTCTCTTTACGTGATCTGTCAGGGTGATTCCTTTCTCTCTATTGCAAAGGAAGCGATTGATAAAGAGATAAAGCTCGTTGTTTTCAATACAAAAATAGAAGATGAGTTAAGAGATAGAATTTATAATTTACCGAACGCCAGTAAGTATATTTTCTCTTTTTATCCAGATGATTATCATGCTGCAAGGTTACTTATTGAACAAATGGTCAGAATGTCTAATAAAAGAGAACTCAAATTACTCGTTATCAATGGTAAAAAGAATTCTAGCGTTGCAGATCTTAGAGAGCAAGCAGTATTGGATTATGTAAGAAAGAATGAAAATATCAAACTACTTCAAGTGGCACCAGGCCTATGGGACAAGGAAGTGGCAAACGATATTTTTCTGATAGCTCAGAGCCGTTATAGAGATATTGATATGGTTTGGACTGCGAGCGACTTAATGGCGCTTGGAGTGTTGGAAGCGGCGGAGAAGCTAAAAATTTCAGATAAGCTTATCATTGGTGGAATAGATTGGACTTCTTCATTTTTAAAGAAGTTCTCCTCTTCGAACAAGTTGATTTCAGTTGGGGGACATTACAAGGAAATTGGAGATGTCATAAGAACAATCAATCTATATAATCTTAAAAAAATATCAGCTGAAGAAGTTAGAAATAAAAAAATTTTCAAAAAATTTGACTTCAAGAAATCAAATTAGCGCTTTCAAATATCTTGTATAAATTTTATCTAAAATTGTGTCATTTATTCTAACGAGTAAAATGGTCAGTTTTATCAAATGTTAAATTTAAAAATCATTAATAGGTGAATCTATAATGCCGATAGGTTAACATGATGAAATATCTAAAAAAATATTATCATTTGATAATGGCTACGTGGTTACTTGTAATTATAGTTGTTATGTCGTTTATGAGCTCGTGGCATAATCTTAATTTTGCTGAGAAGAAGATCACTAACAGAGCAAATAAATTTGATAAGCAAGCATATTATCAATTAGTGCACTTTCTAGGTGGAGAGTGTCAGTGTTCTGAATATGTAGTTGAGTATCTTGTAAGAAGAAGGCCCACGCCAAATACCTTTGAAAAGGTTGTGATCTATGAAGATCGAAAGAACTTTAAGTCAAAACTTGAAGCTAGTGGGTATCGAGTTGAGTTGCAAACCTATGAAGATTTAGAAAAAGAAGATAGCCCTAGTGGTATTCCCTTACTTGTAATTGCTAATCCAAGTGGCGGCGTTCTTTATGAAGGAGGTTACTCAAATAAGTTAATTAATCCTTTCACAGAATTTCAAGATCTCGTAAAGTTAGAAGAAGTGAAAAAAATAAAAAGAGAAATTGCCTCAATGCCTGCTTATGGTTGTGCAGTTTCTGAAAAGTATAAGAAATGGATTGATCCTTTAAGTTTAAAATATGGAGAAGTTAGATGAATAGCTTTGAAAGTGAATATAATTCAAAACTAGCAAAGATGTCGCTTTGGGTACTTGTTGCGCATATTCCTGTGTTTATTGCGACTGCACTATTTTTCAAAACAGAGCTTACAATCGCTGTTGGCTTTTCGTTATTTATTATTGCTGGTTCGTTTTTTAGTTATCTCTTCAAAAGAGATAGTGAGATTACAAAAGTTATTAATGGTATCTGCTTTATGGCATTCAGTGCAATTTTAATTCATCTTGGTCGGGGGATGATCGAAATGCACTTCCATATTTTTTGTTTTTTAACACTAGTGTCAATCTTTGGAAGTTGGAAAGCCGTTTTAGCATCACTATTAACTATTGCTATTCATCATATAGGATTCTTCTTTATTCTTCCTAAGAGTTTATTTAATTATGATGCAAGTTTTTATATCGTTCTTCTCCACGCTGCATTTGCGATTCTCAATGCTGGTTTTTCCTATGTTATTTGTCAGAAGATTGCACATATGGTTAAAACTCAAGGAGAGACATTTATTGAACTTAGTAAAGTGAGTAATGAAAATTCTAATACTAGTAATGAACTCGAGCGCTCTGCCCAAGATCTATCAGAAGGTTCAATGAGACAAGCGTCTGGTATTCAAGAAACAGTGTCAACACTTGATGAGATTACAGCAATGGTGGATACAACATTTGATCAAATGAAGATGACTGAAGATAAATCATCAAAGAATAGAAATCTAGCGCAAGACGGAAGTCAGATTTTGTCGATGGTCACTACTTCGATGGATGAAATTAAACACGGCAACAATAATCTTGATAGTCGTTTAAAAAAGAACTCTGAAGAAATGGGACAGATTATTGAAGTCATAAAAAATATATCTGAGAAGACAAAAATTATTAACGATATCGTTTTTCAAACCAAGCTCTTGTCTTTTAATGCATCTGTTGAAGCTGCACGTGCTGGCGAGCATGGCAAAGGATTCTCTGTTGTTGCAGAGGAAATCGGTAATCTTGCAAAGATAAGTGGAGATGCCGCACTTGAGGTCGAGGCCATAGTGAGTGAGAGTGTCGAGATCGTTAATAAAGTAATTGGGAGTACAATTAAAGATACGATGGTGATTATTGAAAGTTCTACTTCGAATATCACTAGAGGTAATGAGTTTACGGAGAGATTGAATAAAATTTTTGCTGAGATATTAACTTCTGCTGATGAAATGAAAAATGCAGTAACTGAGGCAACGGTGGCGCTAAACGAACAGAAAAATGGTGTATCCAATATTAGAGATGCAATGACAGATCTCAATGATCTAACACAAATTAATCAACAAAAATCTCAAGAAATAAAAAATATTTCAGAAAATCTTGCAGATCGTGCCTCGCATATGAGTGAGATGGTTAAGAAGCTTTCTGCGAAGTAAGATACTTTAGACTCTGAAGCAATTCTTAAGAACGATGTCTAGGACATCGTTTATATTCTTCCGTAATTGTAAAAATTACACTAACTTTTCAAACTAAAATCTATGATAACTAATCAAAATCGCAAGGTTATATTATTGCCTTATAGATGTGATAATAAATAACAATTAGCTAGCGAAACTGTTCTCCATTATAAATGTTTTAGATTAAGGATTGATTGTAAAACTTGAATGGGGAGATGAAAGGGTATATCGAACCATTATTGGAGAAGAATATGAAGTTATTTGTGCTTGGATTTATGTTGTCGGTTAGTTTTAGTACTTTTGGGATGGAGAAAATAATTGGTTGCGAAAATGATAAAATTGCAATCTATAAAGAATGCTCTTTAGAGGGGCAATTCCCACAAAAGTACGTTTGTAGATATGTAGGTGTGATGAATCTAGATGATATTTCTAGAGCCTTAGATGGACAGAGAGATTTGGATTTAAGTGCTTTAGATGGTTATGGTAATTTTCGATTCATTGGAAACGGAAATAAGATTTCTCATGGAGAGATTGTTGAGAAAGAAGCATTCTCTGGAGAATTATTTATTCGATTGTATAAATATTCAACACGTGGATCGAGAGTGTTAAGTTTTGAGAAAAAAGTTCAAAACTGCGAGAGCTTAGGTGTTTATTAAACTGGGAAAGCATATGAAAAAAATATTGGCTTTGGTGGCGATCATGATCGCTGCCATTAATAACACACAAGCTGGCTGAAGCCTCTGTTCTTGTTGAGATTACTATTAAAGTTAATAATCAGATGATTGTACGATCTTATAACGAACCATTTAATGGAAATTTACCTAACTTGAATAAGATGAGTGTTTTGGATAAGAAGAATGAGAGAAAACTTGATATTACAATCCCAGTAATGAAAAACTAATTTAGAAAAATGGAGAGTGAGATGAATAAAATAGTATTAATATTATTGATGAGTGTATTAAACATAACCATAGTAAAGGCTGAGTGCTCGTTTTCTGACGCATATGAAGTAATTACTACAGAAAAAAATGTTACTCTTGATGAGAGTGCTGAGGATGTTTATATAGCACTGAATACGAATGAAGAGAATTTTTATTTGGGACCTTTTAGAACTGGGCTAACTAAAATAGATAATGGAACAACTTGCATAAAATATAAAAAAACTGCATTTGATGCTGATTCTCAAGTTCAATCTCAAGGTTTTGGAGACTTTCAGTACGAGTGTAAAATAAAGATTGAAAGCAAATTGGAGTCGGAAGAATTGATTGTGGATTTAGATGAAGTGCCTGGAATTCGACGAGATAGTAATATCGTTGGAAGTACTTTTGAAGGAGATAATTATGGAGAGAAAAAATATTCATGTCAAAATTTGCATTGCTCAATTAAAATTATGTGGCATTCTAGTAGCTCTATTATAAAAAGTGTGGGCAAGCCAGATTGCCACATTTTGTTGTGAAGAATGGGCCATGAATATTTTATCAAAAGATTTAAATTTATTAGTTCTCATAAAGATTTTGAATGAAGAGAAAAATCTTACAAGAGCGGCTAAAAAAATGGGGATTAGTCAACCAGCGCTGAGTGGAAAATTAAACAGGCTTCGTGATGAATTTGATGATCCTCTTTTTGTTAAATCTCAAAGTGGTGTAACCCCAACTCCGAAAGCACTTGATCTTGCTTCAAGGATTGATAGTGTTATCCGAATTATTGATGACTTTTACTTTAAGTCTAATGATATTGACCTTAAAGCCAAAACAGACATTATCACACTATTTACTACTGAGTATGTTGATTTTCTACTCTTGCCAAAGCTCTTAGCTAAAGTTGATGAAGTTGCTCCTAACATCAAACTTAGAACATTCAATACGTCGATTGGCCTTCCTGAAAAGGAATTAGTGAATGGTGAATGTGATATTGCTATTGCGGGTTATTTTGTAAAAGAGAATGGTAATTTCTATCAGCAGAATTTGAGAACAGATAAGTTTGTCGCTTTATACGATAAATGTAATAAAAATGTTAAGGGTGATTTATCTCTAGAAAATTATCTTAGAAGCTCACATATATTGACAACTTTCTCTGGTGATTTCGATGGAATTGTTGATGTTGAATTAAGAAAAGCTAATAAAGTACGTAAAGTAGTTGCTGGAACAACTAGCTTTCTTGTCCCTCAAGAAATAATCTCTAAGTCAAATTATATTCTTTCTTGTCTTGAGCCGCTTGCCGACAAAAGCATTCATACAAACTCAAATTTAGTTAAATCTGACCTTCCATTTTCGGTAAAAAGAGTAAGTATTAAACAGTTCTGGCATGAAAGAACTCATTATGATCCTTTGAGAATATGGTTAAGAAAAGAAATCTTCAATATTCTAAGTGTAGATGATAAATAATCTTAGATAGAGTGCAAATACTTTCTAAGCCCTTGAATGAATCTCAAGGGCCACTTCTTTTGGATGAGATTCATCAACCATACTGGCATCCAACCCTTCATATCCCCATGAAATTCGAATTCAATATTAGTCTGATTCTCACTGATCTTTTTTATCTTTAAATTTAGATAGTCAACATCTGCTTGTATGTGTCCATTATCTTTAAAGTCATTGTCTATTGAATGAGCAAGAATGAGATATTCATTTGCAGACAGTTTCTTTAGTTGTCCCTCAAGTAGAAATTCTCTATCTGTTGCAGGCCATGGAGTTTGATAGTACTCTGAAAAGATATAGTGATCATCATTAATTTTCTGATGTGTTTTAACAGATTTAAGTTTTGGAGACCATTTGTTCTTGTTAGAAAAATCTTTTAAAACTTTGAGGACATCGTAGATATTTGCTTCAATTAATCCGCTCGCCTTAAAGGGCATTATCGAGTCTTTTGCTTCTTTCGTGTAAATAGCAATCCCATCTTCAGTCGTGAGGTAATTCCAGTCAGATTGAGCGATAGTGAGTTGCGAGTATGCTAATAGTAATAGGATAATTTTCATGCTAAAAATATAGCATACAAAATAAATTTAATGTCATTGAATTGTAGAATGAAAAAATTATTAAAAAAGACACAATGGTTCCAATATTTAAAAGAAGAAACAGAGAAAGAATACTTTACTCAGCTTGAAGCATTTGTGGCGACAAAACGAAAACAAGGTGAAGTATATCCAAGAGAATCTGATGTTTTTAAAGCCTTAGAGCTAACAAATGTGCAAGATGTTAAAGTAGTCATTCTTGGACAAGATCCCTACCATGGCGAAGGACAGGCCCATGGTCTATCTTTTTCAGTACCTAATAGTGTTAAGATTCCACCCTCCCTTATAAATATCTATAAAGAATTAAATACTGATCTGGGAGTTGAGATTTCTAAAAGTGGGAATTTAGAGAGATGGGCAAGACAAGGCGTTTTATTACTTAACAATACGCTGACTGTAGATAAGGCAAGTGCTGGTTCCCACCAAAAGAAAGGATGGGAAAATTTTACGAAGCGTGTTATCGAAGTTGTAAACGAGAGATGTGATCATGTTGTATTTATATTGTGGGGCTCGCCTGCTCAGAAGAAGGCTTCATTTGTGGATGAGAGTAAGCACCTTGTCATTAAAAGCGTACATCCTTCACCTTTATCATCATATCGTGGCTTCTTTGGCAGTAAGCCATTTAGCCAAGCGAATACTTTCTTGGTGAATAATGGAAAAGCTCCAATCAATTGGTAAATGTTAAAAAACTTAAAGCGAAGAAAAAAAGAAAGTTCTTTCTGTTAATAAGAATTGCAGAAATTACAAATGGTAATGTCACTTGGAAGTATGGAGTGACTTTACTCAAGAAGTAGGATGCCTCTAGGAGCTTCTCGAGAAATAAGAGAATATATTCACTGTAATTTATAATATCAAGAAAGAAGATATTGAAACAGAGTAATGGATAAAGAAAAGAAAAAATCATGGTGTAGAAAGGTGAAAGAATAAGGTTCAAAATAGAAACCTCATTCCCAAAAATATATGCCATTATTATTTGGCCAATGAAGAGATTGAAGACGATAAAGAATTTACTCGATCCACGAAGATAGAAAATCCCGATAAATAAAATACTCATGAGAAAGCTTACGTTGGAAAACCGAAACGTACCGAAGAGAATATCGAAACAGAGAAAGCATAAAAGAATCTCGAGACGTGAAAATTTACGATCCAAAAATATATCATTTGATACTTTGAGTGAGCGTAGAAGCGCGACGCGCTTAAAAGCATAAAACCCAGGAAGAAAAGTATGAATAGCGACACCAATCAAGATTTCAAGATAGGAGAGATATCTATTATTATATTTTCTCTTTAAGAAAATTAGGAGAAAGAGAAGACAACTATAATGTAGACCAGAAGGTGTCATGAGGTGGTAAAGACCCATGACCTTTAATTTGTCTTTCTTTTCTGGGGAGAGACCATACTTATTTCCAAGTACAAATGATTGGTAGAGATGGGCACGGTCCTTTGATGAAAAAGACTTAAACTTTTCTTTTTTAAGACTTAGTTTTAAAGAATAGGTTTTCTGATTTTTTTTGTTGTAATTTAAGGGACTTAAGAGGAGTAGGAAAATACTAAAGAGAAAAATGGATTTAGCCATGGCCATGTATGTCAATTATTGGTCTTAAAAACAGCAAAAAAAGACTAAGTATCTAATTTTATTTCTAAAGCGAAAGTGGTAGAAAAACCTATATCGAATAAAATGCACGGAGTGTCAAAATGAGTAATACGCTTTTCAGTGAAGCCGTAAGACCACTAATAAAAACATACTTTGAAGAAGATGATCTTGGTAGAAATCTTATCTATGTCAATTCTCTTCCAATGGATGAAGTTGATTGCACTTTGAAGTTAAAAGATGACTTGATGGTTGCGGGCCTTCCATTCTTTGTCGAAGTATTTAATTATTTATCTCCTGGTATTTTAAATTACGATAGCTTCAAAGAGTTTGAAGGTAGAGTATTTAAGAAAAGTGATAAGGCCGAGATTAAATTTAAACTACCATTCGCTGTTGCCTTAACAGGTGAAAGAATTGCACTCAATCTACTACAGCAAGCTTCAAGTATTGCTACTTATACTAATAAGTATGTTGAGAAGGTGAAGGGATCTACGATCTCAATCCTTGATACGAGAAAAACAACTCCAGGGCATCGCTCTCTTGAGAAGTATGCTGTTGTTACAGGTGGTGGAAACAATCATCGTCTTGGACAGGCTGATATGTGGATGGTGAAAGACAATCACAAGAGTTTCTTTGGTGGTGTTAAAGAGGCGGTCGACTTTTTCAAGCAGATGAAAGGCTTTTATACTCCAATTGAAGTTGAAGTTCATGACCTTAAGGAATTTGATGAAGTGATTGAGCTTGGAGTAAGACACTTGATGCTTGATAATTTCTCTCCTGATCAAGTTCGCCAAGCAATTGCTAAAAAACCGGCAGGAGTTACGATTGAAGTTTCTGGCGGAATAAGACTCGATACAATTGGTGGCTATATTATCGAAGGTGTTGATGCTATCAGTGTGGGTGCTTTAACTAATGGTGCCCCAAATGTTGATATCTCTTTAAAATATTACAAAAACTAAGTTGGATAAAAATGACGACATATAATTTTGATGTTCTTGTTATTGGTAGTGGTGTTGCAGGATTGGCTTCAGCTTGTAAGTTAGCTGAGTCTGGAATGCTTGTTGGTGTTGTAACAAGAGAAAAAGATCCACAAATCTCAAATACATTTTGGGCCCAAGGTGGAATTATTTATCCAAACCCAGATGATTCAACTTTAAAATCAGATATTGAAAAAGCTTCAAGCTTTACCTCAAACGGTGAAGCGATTGATGTTTTGAAAAAACATGGTAAGAGAATTATTGATGAACTTTTGATTAATAAAGCTCAGACATCATTTGAAAAAAATGAGGCCGGAGAGTTACTCTATACTCGAGAAGCTGCTCATACGATTGATCGCATTCTTTACAAGGGAGATTTCACTGGAAAAGAAATTCAGGTGAGTCTTCTTAATTATTTAAAGGATAAGAAGAGATTTCCTAATGTAAAATTTCTTCAAGCTCATACGGCAATCGACTTACTTACTCCACAACACCATGGGGTCTCAATTAAGCAGCGTTATGAGGAAAATAAAGTTGTCGGAGCCTATCTCTTCAATCAGGAGACTAGTGAAGTTTGTAAGGCCCTTTCAAAAATGACTATTCTAGCAACAGGTGGAATAGGTGGACTCTATCTTCACCATTCCAACTCAGAAGGGGCGAGGGGAGATGGTCAGGCCATGGCAAGAAGAGCTGGGGCTTCAATAATTGATATGGAATTTATCCAGTTTCATCCAACAACTCTGTATGATAGTTCTGGACATAGACGCTTCTTAATTTCCGAAGCACTACGTGGTGAAGGTGGAATTCTCGTGAATTCAAAAGGTGTGCGCTTTATGAGTAAATATCACCCAGATGAAGAACTTGCTCCTCGTGATGTTGTAGCCCGTGCAATTGCAGAAGAAATCATTGATACACTTCATGAGTGTGTTTACTTAGATATTTCACATAAAGATCCAGAATGGATTAAAACAAGATTCCCTACAATTTACGAGCACTGCTTAACGAAGGGGATTGATATGACGAAGGCTCCTATTCCTGTTGTTCCAGCCGCTCACTATACTTGTGGTGGTGTGAAAATTGATATGGATGGAAAGACTGATCTTACAAACCTCTTCGCTGTTGGAGAGGTCGCTTGTTCTGGATTACATGGAGCGAATCGCCTCGCTTCAACAAGCTTAGTAGAGGGCTTAACTTGGGGCTATATTGCAGCCGAAAAAATCCTCGAAGAAATAGCTGATGTTTCAGAATATGAATCTCGAAAAATTAGAGACTGGGAAGATGGAAGTGAGGATATTGATAAAGCTCTTGTCCATCAGGATCTTATGACATTAAAACAAACTATGTGGAACTATGTAGGACTTACTCGTACATCAAATCGTTTAAAAAGAGCTCAAGCAATGTTTCGAGAGTTAAACGATGAAATAGGAAAATTCTATAAAAAGTGTAAGCTTACCGATAGTCTTATTGGTTTAAGAAATTCAGTTGAAGTGGGTTCAATTGTTCTTCAGTCATCTTTAAGAAATAAAGAGTCTGTAGGTTGCTTTTACAGAAAAAATTAATGATTAAAATAAACGACAGTATCACAATTATTGTACCAGCTAAAAATGAAGAGGATAATATCGAGAGAGTCCTCTTACTGCTCGCAGAGGTTTCAAATTGGTGGAATGATTTTAAAGTGATTGCTGTTGATGATGGAAGTAGCGATCAAACAAATCAGAAAATTGCAGAATTTCAAAGGCAAAATAATCTCTCTCTAACTCTGATTCGAAATGAGAAGTCTAAGAATCTTGGCGGTGCTTTTAAGCAGTGTCTTCCTCTAGTGGATTCTACCTATATTATGGTTGTACAAGGACAGGGCGATTTTACGCTTGAAAACTTTAAGGCAATTTTTAGTCATGTTAATATGAATAAGGACATGATTATTCCTTATCAATTAAATTTTATGGAAAGACCATTTCATAGACGTTTATTTTCTTCGATCTTTACGAAGATTCTTAATATCAAACACAACCTGAGACTTTATTACTTTAATCATTCTGTCTTAATGAAAACAAATGATGTTAAAGAGATTGAGATTACATCAGACTCGTATGGGTATCAGGCAGAAATTCTTATAAAACTTTTAAAGAAAGAGAAATCTTATCTAGAGGTTGGAGTTCGTGATAATTTTGAACATAAGAAAAAAACAAATGCTTTTAAGTTAGGCAATATTATAGGTGTAATCAAGTTTATCATTTCCATTTAATTCCTTCGCCCAGCATTCAAAAGCTACAAAGTGTGAAATTACGAAAAGTACCGTTATCCTTAAAATCATAAAATCTCCTTGAGAAAAGTGCCTGGGGTCAGTTTCCTGACCCCGGTTAGGTAGGCTGAAGATTAAATATTTAAAGAGATCCGTTTCTCTAAATAAGTTTGAAAAGAGAGTCTCTGGCCTTGAGTTGCTTTTGGCATATTATCCATGAGACATAAAGAGGCCTAATATGTTACCAACTGTTATGCGGTCTTTAAAAAATTGAGAAGAGAAGTTCCCCACTGAGTTTTTTCCTGAACTTCCATAGAAACTTTATTCTCTTCTTGGTAAAGGGCTTCCTCCCAATCCATTTCTAAATTTGGGAGTAAACAATTTGTTAACTTGTTTAGTCCTTTAAGTTGCAACGTGTTTGTCTTTTGACACATCTTCGAGTGATTAAAATCGTTGCTCTTTATAGTGCTAAAATCCCAGTTGCAATTTTCAAATTCTACAGAATTGAAATTGCAATTAACAATGTGCGAGAATTCGAACTTGCAATCAATAAATTTACAGTCAATAAAGATGCAATTCTCTAATCTCGTAGCAAAGAACACACAAGACTCAAAGGTAACGCCGGTAAATGTAGTGAGTGAGAAGAGAGAACCCGACACTGTTAACTCCTTTAAATCACGAGCTTTTATCACTTCATTTTCGATTACCTCATACTGGGCCTTGTCGATTTCTGCTTTAAAAACTGGTTCAAGAAATTGAGTTAAAGTAGTCATGCGTTTCCCCCTGAGTCCTGCATGTTTTTGTTGCCCTTCCGAGCTTGAAACAAGAATATAATATCTGACTCATTGCGTCAAGCAAAAAAATTGCATCAAGAAATTATTTTTCGATCCGATAGGAATATCAGGTACTAAGACTTGCAATGTGAAATTGCACATTAAGTAAAATCAGTCAGTTGCATATTTCAGAGTGAAATTGCAAAGACCAGGAGACAAAAATGTCAGAGTTTAATAGAGATAAATTCGATGATTTTCTAGGGATCGTTAGAAAATATATGCAGGTAAGAGGCCCAATGTCTCAAAAAGACCTAGCAGAGAAGACAAGAATTGGTGTTTCTACGCTTTCACGCTTCATGAGTATGAAGACTGCTGATATTAATCCTCAAATTGTCGCTAAGGTTGTCGCAATACTCGATATTCCACTTCATGAAATGATAGATTTTGTCGAAGAGCACTATACAGAACGGTTTGTGAGGCTTTTAAAGTTTTACCAGGCTGACAAGGAAAATGACTACGGCCTAAAAGACGCCGAGGAACAAGAAGAAGAAAAACAAGCAGGTGGAGGAACACCAGAAGAATTTGTAGAAAGAAGACAACAACCTCCTCCAGCTGGACCGCAGAATGATAGTTTTGAGGATGCTGTTGTCGATGTATTGAGTTCTGGTACAGCACAAAGAAATGCAAATGCAAAAGTTCAAATTGGATCAAAGACTAGAACGATTCCATTTGCGCCAGACCAAGCAGCAAGAAACTCTGAGATGAGTGTCAGAGAAAGATTACAAGCACTCACTCCGAGACAAAAAGCTTATGTATCAGATTTTTTAAGTCTTGATATTGAAGCAAGAGATTTAATCGTTGATCTAGGTAATGATTTATTTCGTTACTTCAGGCAGAAGGGTATGATTCATTGAGATATTTTTTAAGTATCCTACTTTCACTGAATATCTTAGCGGCACCAAAGAGTGTTGAAGTCATCTTTTTGTCTCCTTCCAAAACAAAGAAAGAGGCACCTAGTACAACTAACTTCTTATTTGAATCAAAGACGTCACCTAAAGTCGCGATCAATATGGATAACTGTCAACCAATGGAGGGAGGCTGTTTCCACCCACAGTTGGGTTTTGTTGAAGATGAGAAAGATTTTAAGAAGAAAGCTGAAGAAAAAAAAATAGACGTAAAATTAAAAACGATTAATTCTCTCGATACAAATATGATTGATTGCAAGGAAGGAAATTTCTTTGATATTTTTTGTGGAAAAGCAAAACCAATCACAAAGAGAGAAGATGTCGACATGGAAATCTGGATCGATACAAGTTCTAGCTTGAGAAACTTTGATTGGGATGGAGATCCGATGCATTGTAAACGTAGAAGCTTTGTCGAAAGGCTTCGAAATAGTTGTGCACTTGAAGTAAAAGTTTTTGATACGTCAATAAAGCAAATGGGGGACTTATCAAGCCTCTGTGTAACCTATGGACTTAATGATCAAAAAAGATTTATACGCTGGATTGAAGAGTCCACGGTCGATCGTTTAATTATTGTAACTGATATCGATGAGGCGAGCACGATGGTTAGAGATTATCTCTTTAAAATTGGTGGTAAACTTCACGGTGCTGATTACGGGGACTTCGACGGAGAGCGCCTCGTTAATTATGTTTCGACTCTTGAAACATCTTGCCAAAAAAAGAAGAAATAGATAAATCTAATTCATGTATTCAAATCTAATTAAATGGTCGAAAGAGAATTATAGTCATCTTCCTTGGAGAACAAAGAGATCTCTGTATGGAACACTTGTTTCTGAAATTATGCTTCAACAAACAACAGTGCAAACAGTTCTCAATCATTTTGATCGTTTCTTAAAAGAGTATCCAACAATTAAAAAACTAGCAGCTGCCTCAGAGGAAGAAGTTTGTATTTCTTGGAAAGGTTTAGGTTATTACAGAAGAGCTCGCAATCTAAGAAAGGCAGCAATCGATATCGTTGAAAATTTCTCTGCAAAAATTCCTGTTGATTACGATCAACTTACTTCGATATCTGGAATAGGGGACTACACAGCAAGTGCAATTATTGCAATTGGCAATAATGATCCTGCAATTGCAATTGATGCAAATCTAGAAAGAGTTCTTGCGAGAATTTATGGAATCAAAGAAAAGAAGGGGCCCGCTTTAAATAAGAAATTGAAGAACCTCTTTGTTGAGAAGATTCAGTTTGAAAAAGTTGATTGGACAGAATTTAATGAAGCATTGATGGATCTAGGCAGAACTTTTTGTCAGGCGAGAAAAGCTTCATGTGATATTTGTCCAATGAACAAAAACTGTGTTGCCTATAAAAGTAAAAATCCTCTTGAGTACCCAGAGCTTCAAGAGTCTAAAGTAAAAAAATACTTTGAACTCGATCTTGTGCGTTTTTTTGTTCAAAAAAATGGTCAGATCCTTGGCTATGTAAAAGGTGAGCAAGAATGGTTAAGTGGGCAAGTCGAACTTCCGACTTTTGTTTTAAATTCTGAAGATGGTTCTCTAGCTCAATATCCAAATTTAAAGTCGAAAATTGCTCTCGATGAAAAAAGGCTGATTAAAACATCAATTACAAAATATAAAATTAAAAATTATATTGTTGAATGCAGTCATTCTGACTTTCAGAAAATTTCAAAAGATAAAAAGTTTCAATTTTATAAGAATGAAAAGACAAGCAATTTCGCCACATCAGCTACGAAGGTGATGAAGTATGTCGCAAAATAAGCTTCTTCAAGAAGTCATAAAATATCACCAATTCTATAAAACAAATTATTCAAATAAATTTAGAATTTCTCTAGAAGAGAAAATTCTGGAAAGTAATTGTGTTGGCTACATAAGAGATTTCTATGAAAGAAATGGAATCGTTCTTCCTGTGCGTGCATGTGAAATCTTTGAAAACTTGAAAGAAAGTTCTAATTTTCTAAAAATTAATTCTTTAGATGAGCTTCTACCAGGTGATCTAATACTTTGGCGAAAGACACTTGTGCCTTCTAGTGGTGATAGTGGGCATATCTGTATATTTAAAGAACTTATTAGTAAAAATCGTATATCGGTCTATGACATCGCAAAAGATCCTCATGATAATGATACTCGCTCTGAGTCAGGACTAGGTTTTGGAGAAATTGAAATTCTTCTTGATGATTCTTGTCATCCTTGTGGATTTAAATGGCTTGGCGATAGTAAGAAAACTAAGTTTACAGAAATCTTGCTAGTTCGTTATAAATAGTTATTCTTGACTCCTTAAAATTAAGTTCATATTGTTTATGAATGAATAAATACTCATTTATAATTATTGTCCTACTTTGTTTAAATAATATTGCCAGTGCAACAATTCAAGTTTCACATAAAGGGGTTTGGAGAGATTTTGTATTTCCGCAGAACTCATCCTATTCAATTCAGGGTGCTGTCGAAAACGGATTTGAAGGTGTAGAGTTTGATGTTTTTATGACTAGAGATAAAGTATTTATCCTCGCTCATGATGATAGCCTTTTGAAGGTTACTAACTGTAGAGGGAAAATTTCAGAGAGTTTTTATAAAGAAATTCAAAATTGTATCGTAAAAAAAAGTACACTTCTGCCAATTACTAAAATCCTTTTAAAGAAGGTCAAGAATCCCAAAAGATTAACACGACTGGATGAAGTCCTTGAGAAATTATCTTCTGCTGCGCCTTTGAAGCTTGTTTGGATTGATCTGAAACAGCAAAATATTGCAGTAGTTGAACCATTAGTAGAAACGATCAGTACTTATGCTTCAGAAGCATTAAAGGATAGTATTGTCATTAATAACGGTAGTACAAATGTTTTACGAAAGTTTAAGAATATTTTTCCAGACGTAAGATATAGCCTTGAAGGAAAGTGGGGGAGTGAGCCACTCGTCGATACTAGTTTTATAAAAAATGCTGGAGTCACACATGATATTATTTCATTAAATGTAGGTTTTCGATTAGGAGATGAGTCGCCTTTGAAAATCATTGGAAAGAAGAAAAGATTTTTGCGGAGATTAGAAAGACTAATAACGAATGCAAAAATTCATAATATCCCAGTCATCGGATGGACGGTTAATAAGAAAGAAAAATTAAAAGATCTTTTAAATTATGATCTGGACTTTCTCTTAACAGACAGAGTGAAGCCAATTAATTAGTTGAGCACTGGTACAGTGATTTCAGTGTTGTTGATTCGATCTCTGGAACTTTGCCCTTGTATTGATAGAGATTTTTTGTAATACCAATTGGGGTTCCATCTTTTTTTGCAAATAGTTTCCAGTTACCAATGAAGTTTACTGCTTGAAAATCAAATTGGCCTAAGTCTAGTCTTGTAGCAGAATAATATTTATTAGAATCAATCGTAATTTTAAGGTCATGTTTTGTAGAGACAATACTCGAAGGAATAAAGACTTTTACATCTTGAATATCATTAGCACTCATGGCCGGTAGAATGGCAAGAACTTTCGAATTAACTTTTACTGCCACACTCTCGACATCAACATCAGAAGTTCTAGTTATCTTAACTTCATATACAGACGTTTCTTGCTCGCACATTCTATTTTCACTAAACAGAGAGAGGATACTTGGAGTTGAGTAGATGAAACCATCCTTTTTTCTGTTTTTTTTGTAAATACCAAGTGATTTTGCTGAGTTTTTTATTGATTGGCGAAGACCTTTTCTCGCGTCAATTTTCTTATCAAAAGAATGAGTAATTAAATTAGGGTTTGAGTTGTAGTCACCATTTTCTTTAAATGTTTGAAGAAGTGACTTGGCATTACAGCCAATTAACCCAAGATATCTCATATTTGGATGGACGCTTCTAAAAAGATCTTTAACATCATTTCCAAAGTAGTCGACAACGGCAGCATCATTCGTGATTCCATTTGCTAGCTGGGACTCTGCTTTTGCATGAGAAACCCAAAAAAGAGCAATGTTATCTGGGTTGTGAAGTTCTTCCCATAGTGTCTGCTGGTCAACTTTTTCTTTGATTATGATTTCATAACCCGACTTCTTAAAACTTTTGTGAAAGATTTTTTCGAGGGAATCTTCTATTTTCCAGTCTTTACTGTGGTACCAAATTTTTGGAGTTTCGACCGAAGAAAGTAAAACAACTCTAGCCGCAAAAACGTTCAACGAGAGTAGGAAAAATAGAAGTATAGATATAAATTTCATACACACAATATAACAGACTTGGAAATAAAGATGTGGTAACCTGTAATTTTTACAGATTACCAAGAGTAATTTTATTTTTGAGCAACAAGTGCTTTCATGACATTGAAAGTCTCTGGTGAAAGAGAGGACTCGTATTCTTCCCAGATTTGAGATGCTTCTTCAGTCGTTGTTGTTTCATTAACCATTGAAATAACTTCAGAAAGAATTGCATTAGCCTCTTCGATTTCTGAATTAAATATTAAAACTTCGAATTTCTTAAGGCCAAGTTCTTGTGCTTTACTAGGATCAATCGTATTGAACTCGATTTTTCCAGTTCCTTCGTCAAGAATTACAAGACCAATTGAAACCCCAAGAAATAGTGGTCCAAGGCATTCACCGCTATCACAACTACCCATATAGAATAAAGATCCAAGTGTTCCGGCACCTACAGATGCGAGACCTGCAAGAGCGATTTTCCCACCAACAACAGGATTAAAAAGGGCAGTGAAAGCACCAATAGCAGCATGTGAAGATTGAAGTGGAACGAGTGTAATCATTAAAGACATAATAGATGCCTTAAAAAGTTTTTTCATAGATTCCCCCAGATGAAAATACTGATAAGTTTTGTCGACTATAGTAAATAAGAAAGATCTATCAAAGGGGTCGTGTAAAAAATTCACCTTCCTAAATAACTAAAAATATTAAATTAATTATTTGGTTAATCCGATTCGTAAGGAAATACAAACGTTGGAGATTACATGAATATTTGTTTTATTCTAGACCCTTGGGCGGACTTAAACCCTGAAATTGATTCATCACTGAGAGTTATCCATGAAGCAGCCCTGAGAGGACACAAGGTTGCTATTTTTCAACCCAAAAACCTAACGATTAGAGAGAATGAAACTTATGCTTTTGCAAACATTCTGACAAGAATGGATAAAGTTCCAGAGAGTATCCCGGCGTTTTATAAGAAGGCAAAGTTTAGGAAGCAGATGGTTCCTCTAAAAGGCTTTGATGCAGTCTTTTTACGAAAAGATCCGCCAATTGATAACTTAATGCTTAACTTTCTTGACTCTGTTAAAGATGACACTTTTATTATTAATAGTGTTGATGGTCTTCGAAAAGCTAATAATAAGATCTATGTGACTTCTTTCGAAGAAGCTGCAGATTATATACCTGAGACATATGTATCAAAGGATATTGATTACCTTGAACAAGTCATTAATGACTGTAAAAAAGATAAAATGATTTTAAAGCCACTTGATGGTTTTGGTGGACACGGAGTTATTGTTCTCGAAACAAAAGCGAAACAGAATATTAGATCACTTCTTGAGTTTTACATTAGTGGATCAGGTTCGAAAAATTACGTAATCCTTCAAGAATATATTGAAGGTGCTGATAAAGGTGACGTAAGAGTACTTATGCTTAATGGGGAACCGATTGGTGCGATGAAGAGAATTCCAAAAGAGGGAGATGCTCGCTCAAATGTTCATGCTGGTGGGACAGCAAGAAAACATGTCATGACTAAAACAGAGTTGGAGATTTGTCGTTGCATTGGAGCGAAACTTGTTCATGATGGAATATATTTTGCGGGCCTTGATATAATCAATGGCAAGCTTTTAGAAATCAATGTACTATCACCTGGTGGAATTACAAGGATTAATAAATTTAACAAAACCAAATTACAAAAACGTATTCTCGACTTTGTCGAACTTGTACATAAGAGAAGAGAGAATGCCGTTAACCGTAAGATTAATTTTAGGAAAGTAATCGAAGATGCTTAAACTACCAATTGATGAGATTATCAGACGTATTAACGAGGAAGAAGTATTTAGCTGTATTGCTTTAGATGGGTCATTCTCACTATATATAAGTGAGTATGTTCCATATATTTGCGCAGCGATACATGATGGTGGGAACCTAAGACATAGTCTAAGAAGTCGTTGCCTCTTAACTAAAAGTGACCGTTGGTATGAGGAAGATCCACTAACGGCCAGTTTTATTTCTTCTCTTCCAATTCGTATTATCGGGAACGATTCTCGTTATGAGTATGATTTAAATCGCGGGCCGGTAGACTGCGTTTATAAAGAAGCGTGGGGGAAAAAGATTTGGTCGGAAGATCTTGAAGAGGAAGATATTGAAGAATCACTTGAGAAGCATAGAAACTTTTATCGTGTGGTAGATGCTCTTGTTGGTAAAATTCAGAAAAAGTTTAAGTCTTGTGTCGTGTATGATATCCACTCTTATAATTACAAGCGTATCACAAATGTAGAACCACCTATGTTCAATGTCGGTACCGCAAATGTTGACAAGAAATATAGAAAATTTGTAGATGACTGGCTCAAAAGACTCTCAAAACTAAAATCTGATTACTTTGTAAATCAAACAGCTGAAAACCTTGTTTTTCAGGGACACGGTTATTTTTTAAAACATATTACTCAAAAATTTAAAAATACTCTGGTTTATGCAACAGAGATTAGAAAGAGTTATTGTAATGAAGACACAGGAGATATCTTTCCTGAAGTCGTAAATGACCTTAAGTCTGGTTTACGACGTGCTATTCTAGATAATGCAAAACTCTTTATTGAAGAAAAATGTAATATCTCGGTAAATAAAAGATCACATCTTTTAACTTCAAATATCGAGCCTGTTGCTCTATCTGTAGATGCGCAGATCAGCAAAATACTAAAGTCATTTGATTTTCTTTCTTTTATTAACCCAAGTAATCTTGAGGCAGAGAAGAAAAAATTTTTCGCGTCAAAATTTAAAAAGAATCCTGAGTTCTCTTATAAGCCTTTGAAGGTTGATGTTGCTAAGTTCAAAAAGAGTCTCTATGAAGTACCAGTTGATAGTATTCATGACCTTACTTTGCAAAAAATTTATCGCTCTGTAATTGAAGGTTATTGTGATCAGATAGAGCTTCTTGCTTATCGTGGAGATATTAAGTTTAAGTACATGAGTTTAAAATACTTTGGAGAACCTCACGAAGGGGACTTGACACTTGCGAAGTACTTTCTTGATTCTCCGGACAGAGAAAATATTTCTCCACTATGCAATGATGAAAAAGCCGTTACTGTACTTCGTAATGAAATGAAGAGTTATGGTTTTGTGGGGAAGGTTGATTTAACTAGGAATATCCCATCCATCGCTGCGTTCTCACCGACCAAGAAAACACTAAAAGTAAAAAAGGGAATTAAAATAAAGAAGAATTTCCTTGAGGCTCTTTGTCATCATGAAATTGGTGTTCATATGTTGACGACAGAAAATGCTCAGAGACAACCTCTGCGCATTTTTGAATCAGGACTTCCTGTGTCAACCCTTACGCAAGAAGGGCTTGCTATCGCTAGTGAGTATTGTGCGGGACTTTTAACAATTGAGCGACTAAAGGATTTATCTCTTCGAGTTGTTGCTGTCGATCATATGCTTAAAGTCTATGACTTTAAAGAGACATTTAATTTTGTCGTTGAAAGATATAAAATGGATGAGGAAAAGGCATTTTACCTGACAGCTCGTGTTTATCGGGGTGGTGGATTTACTAAGGACTATTTGTATCTTAGAGGTTTTAGAAAAATTAAAAAGATGATTGATTCTGGTAAAGATATTACTCCACTTTTAATTGGAAAAACCTCATACCACTTTTATAACGAAATTCGCGAACTTCTTGATCGTGGAATTTTGAATAAACCAGAATTTATTACGAGATCATTTCAAGAAACACCAATCAAGAACGACGATGTTCTCGAATACCTATTAACTTCTTTTTAAATATTACTTGAGAATTTTTTGATCCTTCCGAATAGTGAAAATATTCGGAGGGATTATGAAAGCAGTAAAAATTATGGAAGTTAATGGTAATGAACATCGTACGGTAAACTATGTTTATAATAACAATGGAATTGTAGAAAATAGAGTAATCCATCTCACGCATATTAATGAAGATATAAATCGTGTTATTTCTGAAGGACTTTTTAATCCTGCTCCACATGTTTCAACTTTTGTTTTTGCAACAGAAAACCCAATTTTGTTTATCGATTCCCTAAGAACAAGATATTGTGGAAAAAATTACGTGGCAATTGCTGTTGAAGAGGAAGAAATCCTCGCAGCATAAAAAAAAGAGCCAAGGTATAAGCCGGGTCCTGTATTCGACTACCATTCGTCTAGGCCTATTGTTACCAATAGGCTCAAGCGCTCGACCCGTTCACAGAAGCTGGCCGCCCCCATAACGTGAACCTATTTGAACTTGCACCGCCTAGAGTTTACCTGTTTTCACTACAGCAGGTGAGATAAATCTCTCGCTGATTGGCCGGCTTACGCTACCCCAATCTAACTCAAACCCCTGTACTTCCTTTCTGTTGCACTTGTCCTCACCTCACGGTGGACGGGCATTACCCGCTAAGCTGCCATATGGTGCCCGGACTTTCCTCCCGAGACCGAAGTCTCCAGCGATAGTCTCCTTGACTCTTGTTTTAATGATTAGCATGGAAGATTATTCAAGTCTATGAAATTTCATTTATTCAATAAAATCTGACGTAATTGTTACATAGTTGTTAACGATGAAATTAGCCAGATGTTCAATAAGTTGATATGTAGAAGAAAATTTTGGGGGATAAATGAAATATATCTTATTAATGACTATATCATTGAGTTCATTTGCTAATTTAAATCAATTTGTAAAAGAATACCTTAGTACATCAAACGAAATCAAATCTTCATCATTTGCTTATGAATATCAGAAATTATTGCTAGAGTTAGAGCTCGATAAAAGACCCTTGGTTTTTTCTCTAGCCAGCGAGAAATCAACTTCTAACTTAATAACAACTCCATTAAATCTCAATCCTACAGAAGAAAAAACAATGACTCATTCTGCGAGTCTCTCGAAGGACTTTATTTGGGGTGGTGAGTTTTCAATAACAGGTTCTCTTTACGACTATGATGCAGCAAGTGACTACAAGAGTTTTTCACAAGAAGTTTCGTACACGCAAGATATCGGAAGAAATTTTTTTGGTCGCAATGAGTTCTTATCAAAAGAAGTTAAACAGCTAGAAGTTACTTTCCAAGATAAGACTTTTGATAATATTAAGTCCAAGTCATTGTTAGACTTTATTGCGAAATATATTGATGTAAAAAAAGAAGTAACATTCTTTGAACTTCAAAAGCAGGCTTTAGATAGAGCGCAAAGAAGATTGAAGCTAATTAAGCGCCAAGTAAAAGATGGTCTTAAAGAGAGAGTTGATCTTTATAGTTCTGAGTCTGGATACCGCTATCAAAAAGAGCAAGTAGAACAGAAGAGAGCATCTTTACTTGTTGCAAAGAAAAATTTTGAAACGAAACTGGAGAGAAATGTTTCTCTAGATAGCTTTCCTCCGTATGAAGTTAAGAAATTGAGATTAGAAGAAGTACCTGCCGGTGAGTTTGAAGATAATTTTGATATCCAAGCAATTAAATCGAAGCTTATATACTTAGAAAAGAATTATGAGAGTGCAGACAATTCAGTATTTCCGATTGTTAAGTTAAGCGCATCTTATAAGACGAATTCAATTAATACAGCTCAAGATAGTCCAATCTCTGATGGGAGTTTTGGTGCCGATAATAGTGCCAAAGCTATAGGATTAACAGTTTCAATACCAATCGGATTTGATGTTGAAAAGAATGCTCGCTCGCAAGCAAATTTAGCGAAAATGAAAGCTGAGTACGATTATAAATTGTTAAAAGTTCAAGTAATGAAGAAAATTGAACAAATTAAAGTTCGCTTACTTGCACTAGATAGAAATATTGACAGTGTTGCTGATAGATATGAACTATCGAAGAAGACAGTCGATGAATACAACAAACTTTATAACAAGGGTCGTGCCAATCTTGATACGGTACTCAGAGCAGAAGAAGAGCTAATACAAACAGAGCAAGCTTTCGTTCAATACAATGTACAAAGAGAGTTAGAAGTATATTCTCTTTATGACCTCTACGGAAAACTTGTAGAAAAGGTTACGAAGTAATGAAGAAATTAATTGAATACTTTGTTGATAAATCCACGGTCGTCAATCTCTTCTCGTTCCTAGTTTTAGTGCTAGGAATATATTCAGCATACACATTGCAAAAGGATATATTTCCTCAAGTTGAATTTGACGTGATTTTAATTAGAACAGATTACCCTGGTTCATCCTCTGAAGATGTTGAAAAGCTTGTAACCCTGAGTGTTGAAAGAGCACTTAAGGAAGTTGATGGTATTAAAGAGCTTAATGCTTTGTCTGCAGAAGGCTCAAGTATAGTTTATCTTACAGTTGATCCGGATGCAAAAATCAGTAAAGTTCTTGATGATGCTAAGGATGCGATTGATAAAATTAATGATTTTCCTGATGAAGTTGAAGATCCAAAAGTATCAAGTCTAAGTAATAAGAATAGACGTGGTGTAATTAAGGTCGCAATTAAGGGGGCAGAATACACGCGAATAAGAGAAGTCTCTAAAAAACTTCGTGATGAACTAGAGTTAAATAAGAAGATTTCACTTGTTGATATTGATGGGTATCGTGAGGATGAAATAGTTGCACTACTAGACCCTAAGAAGCTTGAAGATAATGAAGTTACATTAACAGAGATTGCAGCAGCAATTAAGAAGAGTAATATGAATTTGTCTGCGGGGAAAATTAAAGCTGTCGAGGGCGATGTATACATTAGAACTCTTAACGAATTTAATTCAGTCGAGGATGTCGAGAATGTTGTTGTGCGGTCCAATAGTGAAGGGAAGAAAGTTACAGTTAAAGATATTGCTCATGTTGTTCAACGTCCAATTGAGAACTCCGTACTTGGAAGGTCAAATGGTGAGGAAGCTTTATTTTTAGATATTAAAATTAAACAGTCTTCTGACATTCTTGAGACGACTGATCAGATCAAGGAAACTGTACATGCTTTTTTTGAAAACTCTGATTATAAAGATATAAAATATGATCTACTTGATGATGCTTCATACTACGTAAGTCGTCGTTTAAATGTATTAAAAGAAAATGGGATTATGGGAATATTTCTTGTATTTGGCTGTCTTCTTTTATTTTTGAATTTCTCAACATCTGTGGTTACCTCTCTAGGAGCCCCGATGGCATTTATGACTTCGTTCGCAATTATGCAGGCCTTTGGAATGACTATTGACTTAATCTCGATGTTCGGTCTTATTCTAGTACTTGGGATGCTTGTAGATGACTCAATTATTGTTGCTGAGCATTTTTACCAAAAACTTGAGGCTGGAATTGAACCTCGTGAAGCAGCAAGGCAATCTGCTGTTGAGACATTTAAACCAGTTTGTGGGACAATCATAACTACTATGATTGCCTTTGGAGCACTTTTCTTTATGGGGGGAATCATGGGGAAATTTCTCTGGCCAGTTCCTGCGACTGTTATGATATGTTTAGTCGCTTCACTTTTTGAGTGTTTCTTTATTTTACCTGCACACTTAGCAGATTTTGTACGTCTAAAAAAAGAAAAACAGTGGCGTATAACTTGGTATAAACCTGTACTCGTTTTTTATGGAAAAGTACTGAAGAAAGTACTTAATGCTCCAGCTATCACAGTATCATTTTTCATTATGTTATTTCTTGGTTCAGTGTTTTTTGCGAAGACAATGAATTTTGAACTCTTCCCTGGTGATGATGTTAGAACTGTATTTATGCAATTCAAAGGTCGAGTTGGTGTAGATCAAAGTGTAACAGCAAATGAAATGCTAAAAGTTGAAAAAATGCTGATTAATGAATTTCCTCGTAATGAAGTTCAACAAATTCAAGCACGCGTAGGTCTTCTTGCAGGAGAGCAAGGGAATAAGCTTGGAAACCATTATGGATCAATCGTTATCTATTTAACAGACCCAGTAGAAAGAGAGAGAACTACAGATGATATTTTAAATACTGCTCTCGAAAAAGCGCAATCTCTAGTGTCGAGTGAGTATCAAATAACTGTTAAGAAAATTCAAGGTGGTCCACCAAGAGGTAAGCCTGTTGAAATTGATATCAAAGGTGAATCAATTGCGGACCTTAAAGCTGTTTCACATAAAATCGAAGACGCTCTGAAAGAAGTTAAAGGTGTAACAACTACTGAGATTGATTTTGAAGAAGGTAATGATCAAGTTATCTTTAAAGTTAAAGAGGATGAAGCGAGAAGACTTGGTCTTGACGTTCAGACTATTGCTTTTGAGCTAAGAAGAGCACTGGCGGGAGATACAATTACGGAAATCAGAAGGTCTGATGAGGATATTGATATCAAAATTAAATTTGATGATAGATGGATTAAAGATGCGGCACCGCTATTAGATCTTTCTATTTTAAATTCATCAGGTAGAAGAATTAAATTAGGCAGTGTCGTTTATCTAGAAAAACATCCTGGAGCCTTTGTCATTAGACGTCTGGACAGGAAGAGAATTTTCTCAGTTTCAGCAAGTCTTGATAAGGCCGTGACTACTCCAACAAGAGTGGCAAAAGAATTTGCTCCTAAAGTTAAAGAGATTACTTCTGAATATGAAGGCGTTACATTTAAATTCGGAGGAGAAAATGAAGACACGAAAGAATCGATGGGTGGATTAATTAAGTCTTTCCTTATCGCATTTTCTCTAATTTTTATTGTTCTTGTTGTTATGTTCAATTCTGTCGGTAATACTCTCGCTGTTATGTCGGCAATTCCTCTTGGGATGATAGGTGTAATCTGGTCATTTAAGTTCTTTGGAATGAGCTTAGGCTTCATGGCAATGATGGGAGTTGTTGGTCTCGTCGGAGTTGTTGTAAATGATTCGATTGTTTTAGTTGAGTGTATTAACGAATTTAGAAAAAAAGAACCAGACTTGATTCGAGCAATCTTTAAAGGCTGTTTATCTCGTTTGCGTGCCGTAATTTTGACAACGGTAACAACTGTTGCTGGACTTCTTCCCGTTGCGCACGCAACAGGAGGGGACCCTTTTATTAAACCAATGGCAATGAGTTTTGCTTGGGGTCTTGCTTTTGCAACAGCAGTAACGCTGATCTTTGTTCCTTGTCAATATATTGTATTTGAGAAGCTTTCTAATTTTTTTAGGAAGAAAGAAGACAAAGTTGCTATTGGTATTGCGCAAGAATTAGATGTAATCGAACGTGAAACTGAAGAGTCTATTTTACATACAGAAGTAGAAGCTTGACTTAGGCGTTTTAAAAAGGAATTATAATGGCATGAGGATATTTTTTCTTTATGCCATTCTCTTGTCATTCTTATCGATCAGCTTCGCTGATTATTTTCACAACGTATATCACAAAGACAATTACGAAATAACGACATTAGGTGGGAAGTCTCAGAAACAAGAACATCGTGAAGACTGCGATTTTGAAAAAATAACTAAGGCTTACACTGGCTTGAGTAAGTTATTAAGTGGAGAGAGTGTGTCTTTAGATACTGCTCCTTCAACTCTTGATGTATTAATAACCTCACAGCCAAATTTAATTACTCTCGCAAAATATTCAATTCTTCGCGTACGTGGACCTCCTTCACAGTCAGTTTAATACCTATTTTACATTTATTTAACTAACTATTATTCGCAGGAGTATATATGAATAAGAATATATCTATTATTTTATCTAGTGTTTTATTTTCAAGTGTTACGTTAGCTCAATCATCTCTAACAAAAAATATGAATCCAAAGATTGGGCTAAATACAATTTTTGAATATGTAAATAACTCGAAAGACAGTGACGAAGACGGCTTCTCTTTCAAGGAAGCTGAATTACAGTTCTCATCTGATATTGATGTTTACCTTAAGGGACAGGCAACAATTGCTATTCATAAAGAACATCATGAAGAAGGAGAAGCTGAGTCAGAGGAGCATGGTCATGCTAGCTATGCAGTGGAGCCTGAGGAGGTTTTTGTTGAAACACTTCAGATTCCAAGTGTTACATTTAAGGCAGGGAAGTTTCTACTTGATATCGGAAAGCAAAACCGTACTCACTCTCACGCCCTTCCTTTTAATTCACATGCCAAGCTGAATGATCTCATTATAGGAGATGAAGCAGTGAGTGAGGTTGGGGTATCAGCATCGTACTTATTACCAACAAGCTTCTTCAATGAATTAACTGTAGAGTATTTCACTGCTTCAAATGACGAACTTTTTAGTTCTGAAGATAAACACGAAAGCTCTTACCTACTAAGATATAAATCTCTATTTGATATTAATTCTGCGACAACTTTTGATTATGGATTAACATATCTAACTCAGAGTGCTGAAAACAAGACAGATATTTATGGTTTAGATTTTTCTGTCAAATGGAAGCCTGTAACATTGGGGAATTATCACAGTTTCGCTTGGGTAACAGATATTTTGAAAAAGAAAAAATATGGAACAGATGGCGAGACAGAAGGTGGAGTTAGTTCATACTTAAGGTATCAGCTTTCGCAGAGACTATTTGCTCAATACAAGTATGAGCATTTAGGTCTAGACTCCTCAACTGAAACGAATACAAATGTTCACACTGCACTTATTGCGTTTATTCCGTCTGAATTTTCAAGTGTCCGTCTTCAATATGATCACATAAACGATAAGACTGAAGTCGATGAAAGAGTGTTAACATTACAGTTAAATATTAGTATGGGCGCACACCCAGCTCATGCATATTAGGAATTTCTTTGATGAATAAATTCTTAATCGCACTTCTTGTGTCCATCGCAACTTTTGGCGATGGACGAATAATAACTACAACAAATAATGCAGCTTCTATTGTTAAACTGTTGGTTGGGGATAAGGCGTCTGTTGAATCACTTACGCTTGGTCCTCAAGATCCTCATTACTTGAGTTCAAAACCTTCATTTACTGTGAAATTATCGAGAGCAGATCTTTTAATCTCTATTGGTATGGAGCTCGAAGAAGGTTGGCTACCTCTTGTAACGAAAGGAGCGAGAAACCCTAAAATTCTTCACGGAGCGAAGGGAAGCTTAGTTCTTGGCGAGTATTTGAAAAATCCACTTGAGGTTCCAGTTAATTTAAGTCGTGCTCAAGGAGATGTGCATGCTGCCGGTAACCCACATTTTCTCCTATCTCCTCAACGAGTCTTGGAATTACTCCCGGTAATTAGTACTAAGTTAGTAGAAACTTTCCCTGATCTTAAAGAAGTTGTTAGGGTGAATAGAGCTAAACTCGAGACTGAACTTCAAAATATTGTTCGCGAGATGAAATCAGTTAAGTTTCATAAAAATATCATTATGTATCATAAAACCTTGAGCTACTTTTTGAATGATATGGGTATTGAGGTTGCAGGTTATTTAGAGCCTAAACCAGGCATACCTCCAAGCGCTGCTCATATGTTGAATATCATGAAAACGATAGATGAGAAAAACGTCAAATTAGTTCTTGTTGAAAATTACTTTTCTGATTCAATAGCTCGAAAACTTCAAGAGAAGAAAGATGTGAGAATATATCATATTCCTGTTGCAGCCGAAGGAGTTGAGAAAGTTACTACAATTGTTGATCTATACAGGTATTTGTTGAATATTGTAAGAGTAGAGGAAGGGAAGTAATGGAATTATTAAACTTCTTTCTTCCGGCAATACTTCTAATTATATGCTTAGTTGGAATCCACTGTTACCTCGGCATACACGTCTTGAAAAGAGGGGTGATCTTTATTGATCTTACGCTTGCTCAATTAGCGGCACTTGGGTATGTGGTTGGTACGATATTAGGATATGAAATTGGATCTACCGAATCATATTTTATCGCTCTTTTTCACACTTTCATTGGGTCTCTTGTGTTTGCATACGGTAAACGTGCTAGTAAATTTATTTCAAGTGAAGCATTAATTGGTATAACTTATGCTTTTGGTTCTTCTGTTGTTATTTTACTGTTAAATAATTCTCCTCACGGAGCTGAGCAGTTTAAGGACTTGTTAGTTGGTAAGATCTTGTGGGTAACCGCAGAGGATGTAATAAAAATCTTCTTTATCTATGGTTTTGTCGGTGTTGTTCACTACCTTTTTCGTACAAAATTTATTCCACTATCAGATTATAAAGAGATTAAAAATGGTTTTTTTTGGGACTTTCTTTTCTATGCATTATTTGGGGTCGTTATAACTTCATCTGTTGGAAGTGCTGGAATCTTACTTGTTTTCTCTCTTCTTATTGGACCAGCTATCATAGGACGTGTTTATTTTAGTTCAATAAGGTCACAACTTCTTTTTGGCTGGTTATATGGAGCAGTTATAAGCATAGCTGGAATTATTCTTAGTTATCAAATTGATACACCTGTAGGCGCAACTGTTGTTGCAATCATTGCAAGTTTAACGATAATTCAAACCTTAGTTCTTTCTTTTAAAAATGTTTGTGGGCGATAAGTAGTCGTCCACAACTACTACAAATTGCATAGCCATCATTACTATTGATTTGATCCGCATCACTTCGAGATATTTGAAAACGGCATTTTGAACAAGAGAGTCCTTGAAGAAATGTGACTGGTGAATTGAATCGGTGTTTAGAACGTGTCTTTTCAAAAATTTCTTTTAGAGGCATTTCAATTTCTTCGAAAATTCCACTGACATTGATTTCTAATTTTTTAATTTCTGCTTCTTCTTTACTTGTCAGTTCCATGAGCTCAACTTTTACTTCATCAATTGTCTCTATTAGACCAGAGATGAATTTTTCAGCCTCATTAATATCAGATTTTACTTGATCAAGGTTTTCTAGAAGTTCAAATATCTGTTCTTCAAGAGTATCTTTTTGTGGGATAAGTTTTGAGAGTTCTTTTTGAACAGCTTCTTCTTGCTGTGCAGTTGTAACATTTTTAAGGGCCTCGTTACTACGAGATATTTCCCGATCAGTTTGATCAAGACTCTTCTCGAGTTCGACAATGGATTTAGATTGCTCTTTCAAAAGTTCTTCATGACTGTTTTTAAGTTCTTCTTTTATCGAGAGTTGCTTGTTTAAGAAACTAAGACGCTTTCGCTCTTCTTCTATTATTGAAAGATGTTTACTGATTCGTGTGTCTAAACTATTTATGTCAAGTATTAACGTGAAATTATCCATAAATATATATAATGATAGTCATTTCTTGCAGTCAACGAAAAATGGTTCAAAGTTTGTTATTATAAGTATGTATAAATGATAAAATGGGAAGAATTATGCGTGGTAGCGTCTTTGGGAAAATGTTATCAATTACAACTTTTGGTGAGTCACATGGTGTTGCTTTAGGTGTTGTTATTGACGGAATGCCATCTGGAATTGATTTTAGTCTTGATGATTTGCAAAAAGAACTAGATCGAAGAGCGCCTGGTCAATCTAAGGGAACCACTGCTCGTAAAGAGGCTGATCAGGCCGAAGTACTTTCAGGGATTTTTGAAAATAAAACACTAGGAACACCAATAGCAGTTATTGTACGTAATACAAATCAACGTAGTGGTGATTATGATCAAATTAAGACTGATCATCGTCCAGGACATGCTGATCAAACGTATATGGACAAGTATGGAATTCGAGACCATCGTGGCGGTGGGCGATCGAGTGGACGTGAAACCTTGGCCCGTGTTGTCGGTGGTTACTTCGCATCTCTAATTATCTCTCAAGTTAAAGTGAAAGCATTTATTACTAAGCTTGGACCATTCGAGTATGGTTCTAATTTAATATCAGATATGAGTCTTAATCTTGGGACTTATAACTTTGCAGATCCTTCTAAAGATATGGAAATTGAAAAATATCTGATTGGACTTAAGAAGGATGGTGATTCTGTTGGTGGGATTATTACTGTGAACATCGCTAACTGTCCTGCAGGGCTTGGAGAGCCAGCCTTTGATAAACTCAAGGCTGATTTAGCAAAAGCTGTTCTTTCAATAGGTGCATGTGTGTCGTTCTCATTTGGACTTGGTGAAAAGATGGCCCATATGAAAGGTACTGATGTTAGTAAGAGTAGAGAAAATTTTGGTGGGATTGAAGGTGGTATAAGTAATGGAGAGACAATTACTCTTTCAATGACATTCAAACCAACTTCAACGGTGGGTGATAAAGCAAAATCAGGAAGACATGATCCTTGTATTCTTCCGCGTGCGGTACCTGTTGTTGAGGCAATGATAAAACTAGTTATTGCAGATCATTATTTAAGACAAAATGCTTATAACAACGGGATGTGGCATGAGTAATATCAGAGAGATTGTAAATTTTGATTCACTAAAAAAACAAATCGAAGAAATTGATACAGATCTAATTCTGTTGGTCGTGGATTCTAATGTTTATAATATTTATAGAAATCAATTTGATTTTTTGAAGTGGAAGAATAAAAAAGTTTATCTGTGGAAATCTCTAGATGGTGAAAGTACTAAAACATATGACGAACTAAAGCACTGCCTTGAGTTCTTTTTGTCTAAGAATATACATCGTAATTCACATCTCGTGGCCATCGGTGGTGGTGCATGTAGTGACTTTGGAGGAATGGTTGCCTCCTTAATCCTTCGAGGGATAAGTTGGAGTGTTGTCCCAACAACAATGCTTGGAATGATTGATGCTGCAATTGGTGGTAAGGTTGCTATTAATTCTGAATATGGCAAAAACCTTGTAGGAGCATTTAATCTTCCCGATAATATTTTTATTGTGAATGATTTTTTAAAAACATTAGATAAGGCAAATGTTCATTGTGGCAATGGTGAACTATTTAAATATTGCTTTCTAAATAAAGAGATATATAGCTCTGTTGTTGCAGGTGAAGAGGTTGGAAAAGTTATTTCGCTTTGTGCTGCCTACAAGCAATCTATAGTTGAACAAGATTTTAAAGAAAGTGGTATGCGTAAATATCTAAACCTTGGACATACCTTTGGTCATGCAATTGAAAAAATTTATAAACTCCCGCATGGTGTCGCTGTAGCATGGGGAATGGTGATAATTTTTAAACTATATGATCTCGAGCATAGTCTGGTTGAAATGAAAACTTTACTTCAACATATTGATATTGATATGAAGGAGTCTGCTTGGTTTAACAAAAACTTTCCTGTTGATGAGATAATGACTTATATAATGAAGGATAAGAAAGTGGCATCAAATACAGAGATCGATATTATTTTGACTCCGAATGTTGGAGAAGTAGAAGTTCGAAGAGTATCTTTTAATGAACTCAATGAAAGACTTTTAAGGAAAGAAGATGAGCTTAAAAGATTCATTTTTTAAAGTTAGTAAAAATAGAAACTTTGATAAAGTTATAAGTATTCCAACGTCAAAATCTTTTGCGAATCGTGCGCTTATTCTTGCCTCTATTTGTAAGGACCCTGTTGTTATTAATGAAATCTCAGAGTCTTCTGATGTGAAGAATTTAATTAAGTGCTTAAGGCAAGTCGGGCTTGATATAGAAGAAAGTGAGTCATCAGTAATTGTTAAAAATTCATTTCCAAGTTGTGAGTATGAAACTTCTAGCGAAGAGATCGTTGATATTTTGACTGGAGATGGTGGAACCACAAATAGATTTTTGATCCCTCTCTTAGCCTTGGGGAAAAATCGATATAACCTCATCCCTTCAGAAAAAATGAAAGATCGTCCAATGGATGAAATGGATAAGATATTAAGAGATCTTTCTGTTGATGTTGTACGTAACGAACATACATGGTTTACATTGCAAGGACCACTAAAACTCCATAAGCATGTGATTGAAGTTGATTGTTCGATCTCAACTCAATTCGCAACTGGCTTAGCGCTTGTGTTAGATCAGTTTCATGCAGAAGTGGAGCCTTTAAACCTATCGACTTCAACACCATATTGGGAAATGACTCTAAATCTAATTGAAAGATTTAGAACAGAAAGAGTATTTGATAATCCTGTAGATTTTAGCTCTCTTGGGTACCCGCTAGCATTTGCGGCTACAGCAGGGGAGGTCAGGGTGACTAACTGTCGTGGAATTGATCGTTATCAGGCAGATAGTATTATTATAAAACTATTAGAAAATCTTGGCGTAAGTCTGAGCTTTGAACGTGATGGAATCAATGTGAGACATGTAGGACGACTTTCTGGGTTTCAACTTGACTGTTTTGATTGTCCTGATCTAATTCCAACTCTCTGTTTTTTAGCCGCTTATGCAGAGGGTAATACTATTATTCGTGGAGTTGAAGTCCTGAAATATAAAGAGTGTGACAGGCTAGAAGAAATGTTACACATGCTCGCTGAGTTCAAAGTAGAGGCGTACCATGATGAAGAAACAGATAGTTTAATTATCGTTGGTCGAGAGCCGATTGAAGAAGAGGTAGATTACAATCCTCCCGTTGATCACCGAATGGCAATGGTGGCTTATCTCTTTCAGCGTTACAATGGTGGTGGGAAGTTATTTAATTACCACAGCGTAGATAAATCATTTAATACATTCTTTGATATTATGGAGTAGGGAATCGAAATCTAATTTAAGGATTTCATGTAGCTGCTCCTGTTTACCATATTGAAAAATATAATCATTTCCTAAGCTGTAATGCTTGATATTTAATCCCATAATAATTTCTGATATCATAACGTCACTTACACGAGAATAGATTCCTCCTGTTCTTAAGTGCTCTTCTATAATAAAGATATTCTTATGATTTTTAAGAATGTTTATACAATCTGATGAATATATTGAATCAATTTGCGGGATGTGGAGAATGTTAAGCTTTTCGATTTTTCTCTGAATGTCGAGACATCTTTGGAGCATAATACCTGTTGTAATAATCAAATTGTCTGAATGATTTTTGCCTTGAATGAAATTTCCACTTGTCAGAGAATATTGAAACTCGTGTGTCACGGGCTTCTCATTCCCCTTTCCCATCCTGATATAAGATGGGCCTTGAGATGAATTGATCTCATTTAAGATCTTTATCATTTCTAGTGCATCAGCAGGTGCGTATAGCTTTAAATTCGGAACTGTTGAGAGTATTGAAAAGTCATCGACCATTGTGTGACTATGTCCCAAAGGTCCATAAACAAGACCCCCTCCAGAACATAGTATACATACATCGAGATTTTCTGCGCCTATATCAAGAATAATTTGTTCTAGTGCTCGTCGTACAAAAAATGGAGCGATTGTGTGTATGAAAACTTTGCATCCTGTTAGAGCAAGCCCTGCGGCCATTGAGACAATATGTGCTTCACTTATGCCTTCCATTAAAAATTGTTTTGGAAGCTCCGTCTGGTATTTAGCAATTGAACCAGCTCCAAGGTCTGATCCAATGAAAACCACCCGACAATCTTCTTTTGCTAATTTGTAGATATGCTCGATAGAATCTTTTCTCATTTGATCGTCCTTAGTGACTGACGAAGTTTTTCAATTTCTTCTTCACTAACACTATTTCGATGGTGCCATGAAAGATCTTGCTCAAGAATATGACTTCCAAAGCCTTTTTTTGTATGACAGATTATAACTCGTGGTCTTGTTTGAGCTATTCTTAAAATATTTTGTAGCTCATTACTCTTATTGATGATGTCACATTCTAGAACTTCAAAACCGAATGATTTCCACTTTTCTGGGAACGGCTCTAGTGGGAGAACTTGTTCTGTTGCTCCATATGACTGTTGCTTATTGTAGTCAATAATAAAGGTTAGATTTTTGAGTTTGTTTTTATTCGCTGAAAGTGCAGCTTCCCATATTGTTCCCTCATTGCATTCACCGTCTCCAAGTATGCAATAAACATTTCCTTGTGTATTAAAGGCCATGCCTACAGCAATTGATGGTCCATGTCCAAGTGAACCAGCTGAGATTTCTACTCCTGGAATTTTTGAGCGTGTTGGATGTCCGCCCAGAATTCCCTCTGGTTTGCAGAAATTATTAATCTCTTCTTTCGGAAAATATTTTAGATCGGCAAGTACTGCATATAGCGCAAGACAACCATGTCCCTTGCTAAGTAGGATTTTGTCAGCAGATAAATTTGCATGATGATAATAAAGAGTAGATAAAATTTCTACGAGAGAAAAAGCTGAAGGAACATGACCTCGATTTCCAGCTTGAAACATATCTAGAATTAAATGGCGTAGCTGAAGATTTTTTTCCTGAAATTTAGAAGTATTCATAATATTCATATTTCCAACTGAAGATAGGGTTAGATCTACATTCATTAAGTAAGTTACTTATATCAACATTATTACGAGATAATATATCTAACCATAGTATTGAAGTATAAGCAAAATATGACTCAATATTCTTTCTTATAAAGTACTCAGGAAAGGCTAATTTGAATTCTTTAATTAAAATGCAATTTGAATTAAAGTCTAAATCGTTCTGCGGATGATAGAGGAAGTTTAATAATGCCCTAACTGGATCGTCAACACCTGCAGATTCATAATCAAAAATAATAATTTGATTATGATCTTTTTTGATATTTCCTGGATGAAGGTCAGGGTTAAGAAAAAAACCAGCTTTTAAATCGTTGAATTTTATTTCGCTATTTGTAAAACTCTCATTAAGTAGATTATTGAACTTAGAAGTATTGTTCTCGAGTCGTCGACTTAATAATTCTAATGACGCGGGATGGAGCCAGGTGTCTCTTGCATAACTTACATTAGGAATGTCCCTTGCAGCCATTAAAGCGGAGCAAATCTTTGAACCGATAGCTGAGTCAATACTTGTAAGTGGAGAGAGATTTTTAATTTCTTCTTGGATAATAAAACCATTTTTACTAATAAATTTTATATTTTTAAATTTAAGATACTTCGTTTCATTGATTTGGCGATATTGAGAGAGGTGATATTTGTAATATTTATTTCCAACTCTAAAGCTTGTTCGAGAAGTTTTGGTAAAAGTATTGAATTCAAAATGACTAAAGAACTCGCAAAGCCCTTTGGTATCACTGAAACTTGGGAGTTCTGTAAGTGTATTTCCAAGATAAAGTGGAATAACTCCTTTGAGTGCTGAGAGAACTGGGATGAGGTCATCAATCATGAAATCAAAGTTTGAATCATTGATGTAGTTTATTTTATTCAATATATCGTTGTGGTAAGTTGTTTTGATGGAATCAAGCCCATGCCTCTTTAAAAAAAATGACGCTTCATCTCTAAGTCTATAGTTTCCACAAAGGCTTAGTTCTGTCTTGTGTGAGACAAATTCCACATTAACATTGCATTCTTTAAATAAATTAATGAGATTAAACCATTCCTCATTAATATGAGCCTTGTGAATCTTTTCTCCATAGACTTGACCTTGAATCTTAATCCATTCTTCATTACTTATGTGAGACTTGAGGTATTCTTTAGGTTCTTCATGCAGAGGAGCAAGCTCTTTCCAGATATCACTATAGTTGATTAATGTGTTATCAAGATCAATTCCTACTTTCACTAGAGTATATTTCTTTCTTTTAAAAGTTTTACATTATAATAAATTGAATTGTTTAACGGGTCTGTTAGCTTGGATTCTTTTAGAGATACGTAGAGATCGTTGACGGCATCTTCAATAGTGAATTCAGTTTTAATCCCCAATTCGTTGAAAATTTTATCGGAACAGATTTTGTAAGAGCGATTATCATTAGTTTCAGTAACCTTTATAGAACTTACGTTGAGAATGTTTTTCACCATTTCACTAAGTTCGTTTACAGTGTGGTTCTTCGCTCCGATATTATAGACATTCTTGTTGATAAGAACTTTTGGTGCTGACAAAAGTTTAATGTAGGTGTTGCACATATCTTCGATATGGATATTAGGCCTTTTCTGATCACCACCAAAAACTTTTATTTCATTATTAATATAGCCATGAGTTGCTAAAATATTGACGATAACATCAAGCCTCTGTCTTCTGGCAACTCCACAGACGGTAGCTGGTCTCAGGGAAGTAACAACGAATTCCTGAGAAGAATGACGATTTAGTATTTCTTCACACAGTAATTTGTACTTTGAGTAATCGGTGAGTGGTGAAGGTTCAAGGTCTTCTGTGACTCTCTCTTCTTCTTTGATTCCGTAGACAGATGAAGAGGAAGCAAGAATAAATCTTGATACACCAGCTTCTTTTGCTGTTGTTACTATATTTTCGAAACAATCGAAATTAATTGTCTTTGCAAGGTTAGGATTGAGATCATACGAGGGATCATTGGAGATACATGCAAGGTGGATGACATGATCGATATCGACAAGAGACTTGGCCATAATTGAGTTATCTCGGATGTCACCCTCTATGCACTCAACATTGTGAAGATCGCTAAAAATATCTTTATCACTAAACCAAAATGTATCAAGTACACGTACGTTGTCGTAAATTTTAGATAGCTTAGGAACGAGGGCACTGCCAACATAGCCAGCCCCACCTGTCACGAGTATTGTCTTCAAATTAATCCAAGTTGTTAAGATTTCGATGAATCATTGCGTAAATTCATTATATTAATTACAATTAATATTAACAATCCAACTCAATAAACACAAGAAATCAGGAAGTAACTTAAGTGAAAGTTGTAGGCGAAAGTGAAGTACAACATATAATTCAATCCATTAGAACTAATGGGTTTGTTGTAGTTCAGTTGGAGGGGCAAAAACACGAGCGAATCACTCGGGCAATCGCTGACTCGCTTGAGAAGCTCGATATTGATTTAAGCTCAATTGAAAGGTTACATGAAAAGATCTCATTGCAGGACCTAAATGAGATTCGTCTAAAAATAATTTCTTCTTTAGTTAAGGATGATTTTTATTCAAATTTACTTTTAAAGGAGTTCATGAGCTTGCTGGTTCAACTCGTAGGGACTGATTTAGCAATACAAAGAGCTTCCGGCCTATCGATACAGCTACCTCATGATGAAAGTTCAGTACTGCCAATGCATGCAGATTCACTAGTTGGTAATTCCCCTTATGAATTAGTTATTTGGCATCCCTTGACGAGAGCAGATAAGAGCGCAGCAATGTATATCTTACCTCTTGAACGATCTCTTGAAGTTTATAAAAGTAATTTATTAAAAACCAAGTCCTTAGCCGAAGTTTTTGAATACGTGAAAGCGGACATGATCGAATTGAGTGTTAAGCCAGGTCAAATTGTAATTTTTAGTCACAACCTCCTTCATGGAAATAAGATAAATGAAGAAGAGTTTACAAGAGTAAGTTTAAATACAAGAATAAAAAATATTTTTACTCCATATGGGAGTAAAGAGCTTGGAAGTTACTTTAGAAAAGTTCAATTTAGTGTTGCTTCAGAGCTAGGGATAAAATTCGATGTGTGATTATGTTACATATATGACTTCAAAAGAGGATATGAGATATTTTGTTCCGCATCGAGTACAGAATATAATTCTACGTGAGTACTTAAGTCGCATTGAAGAAACCTATCCTTTGCCAAAAACAGAGATAAAAACACAAAACTGTTATCCAGTCCTAAAAGAACTTTTAGCAGACAAGAAGATTAAAAAAATCTATTTTTATAGCCTCGAGATGCTTCCCAAAGATAACTTAGAAGTTCTCTCAAATCTTTATGAGCGCGTACTTGAGGGGATGACAATCATATTTTGTGTAGAAGATATAACTTTGAATGAAAATTCTTTGCTAGGTTTTAAAGAAGATCTTCATATCATGCAAATAACTAATAGGGTTTAGAGTTGAGGATTAAATTTCAAGATTTAAGAATATTAAATAATGAGCTTAGGTTTGAGTTAATCGAGAACTTAAGGGACTCATTTGATGATGGGGTCTATATTAATGGCAAGGCAGTCAGTGAGTTCGAATTTAGTATAAGAGAATTGTTTGATATTAAGGATGCTATTTACACAAATTCTGGGACTAGTGCCCTACTTCTGGCGTTAAAAGAACTTGGAGTCGGTGTAGGTGATGAAGTCATTTTGCCTGCAATGTCATGGGTCGCGACAGCACACGTAATTGCTAAGCTTGGCGCGTTGCCTGTATTCTGTGATGTTAATCAAGATTTAGTTATTGATGTTTTGTCTTTTAAAAAAATGATCACAGCTAAAACAAAAGCCGTCATTCCCGTACATTTTGGCGGAGTTGCTTGTGAAATGGAGGGTGTTCTTCAGGTTGCAAAGAAGCATGGGATAAAAGTTATAGAGGATTGTGCACAAGCTTTTGGGAATAAGTATCAAAAATATAAACTAGGAACTCTAGGTGATTACGGTTGCTTCAGTTTGAACCCCATGAAGATTATGGGAGCACTTGGAGAGGCGGGATTAATTATTACTAATCATAAAAATGCGATTAGAGATCATTTATATAGTGGGGTCAATTCTAATAAAGAAGTTATCTCAACTGGCGCAAATTACCGGGGAGACAATTTACAAGCAAGATTCTTGAATACAATGTTGAAATATCAAGATGAAAAATCAGCGAAAGTTTTGAAGATTTGGAACTTATATAAAAAGTATTTGCCAAGTGAAGTTACTTTGGTTGGAAGAGATCATGATTTTACTCCGTACTGTGTTAATATTTTATCATCAAAAAGAAATGAAATTGAATTGGCCTTAAATCAATCGGATGTCGAAACAAAAAGATTACATGTTCCTATAATGCCAGATATTAGTGTTTATCAATCTTGTAAGCGTGATACTAAATATATCGATGAAGTTAAAAACAAATTATGTACGCTTCCCCTTCATCAGTATCTTGAGGAAGAACATATTATAGAAATTTGTCAGGTTATAAATCGAGTGGTGAAATGAATTTGATACATTTATTTAATACTAATCATACTTCAACAAAGAGAAACTATCTTGAAAGAATGAGCAATAATAAAATTCATAGTATGAATATCGCTAGTAAGTATGATGAAGAATATTGGGATGGCGACAGGTCCACTGGCTATGGAGGCTATCATTACGATGGCAGATACCGGCAAATTGCTGAAGAGATCGTTAAGAGATACGGACTAACATCAAAGTCGAAAGTTCTCGATTTTGGCTGTGGAAAAGGTTACCTTCTCTTTGAAATTTATAATATCACCAAGTGCCAAATTTTAGGTCTTGATATTTCAGATTATGCGATTAAAAACTCAAAAGCAGAAATTAAAGAATTCATAAAATTCGGAGATGAGGACGCCCTCGAAGGTTTCTCTGATAATGAATTTGATCTCGTTATATCAACAATGACATTACATAACTTGTCTCTTAGAAAGTTAGATCAGGCCATCACTAGTATTGAAAGAATTGGAAAGACAAGTCTCTTGACCGTTGAAAGTTATAGAAATTCTAATGAGTTATTTAATCTTCAATGCTGGGCCCTGACATGTAAAATATTTCTTTCTCCCGATGATTGGAGATACATATTTGATAGAAACAAATACACTGGTGATGTGGAGTTTTTATACTTTGAATAATCTAATAGAAGTTCTAAATTCTCGCAGTCCTGCTTATCGCCTGAGATCCATGTGTGCCATTGATGATCCTTACATTGATTTCCTAAAGAAGCAGGCCGCAAGGCACGAGCTTAAGAGAGCACGAATCCTCTTGCATCCAGAAGAAGAGAATAAATATCATTCTATGCTAATTGTTAAAGTTAAAGGATGTGTGGAAAAAATTCTCGCATTGCCAGCAGAGTCAAAAAAAATTCAAGTTTTAAAAGGAAGCTTTGAGGCTAGACGAAATGGTGAAAAAGTAATCTATGGTGAAGATTGTACTGTGGAATTTAATCCACAGCACGAATTTGAATTTGAAGTATTGTCTGATATTTTAATTATTAAAGAAGAAATTACTTATTTTTGAAGCTCTCTATTTATTGCATCTTTTAATTGCTGGTAGCCAAACTCTTTTAAAGGCTGACCATTAATGAAGAAAGTAGGAGTTTGTCTGATTCCTAAAAGCTGTCCATCAACAATATCGGCAGCAATATTTTTGGCAATTACTGGATTTTCAATATCCTTATTAAGTTTCATCATATCAATACCAATTTTTGGGAGGTAATCCCAAAGTAATTCTGGACGTGGGTTATGGTGTGATCCCCAGTTTGGTTGCTGCTCAAAAAAGTACTCTAATGTTTCGAAGTACTTATTTTGAAATCTCGTTGCCTCGAGTATTGTTGCAGCAAACTTACTATTTCCGTGAAAGAGAGCATAGCGAATAACTAAACGAATTTTCCCCTCATTTTCTTTCATAATATCTTTAACAAATGGATAGAAGGCTCTACAGCTTTCACATTCAGGGTCCATGAATTCTACGATTGTCACTTTAGCATTTTGAGGCCCGAGTGATGGAGAATGATTTTTAATTAAAAATGTTTCTTTTTCATTGAGTACTTTTTCCATTTCATTTTGTTTTTTGTCCTTGTACATCCATGCGAGAAGGGAAAAACCTATAACTAATGCAGCTACAGAGACGGATACGAGTAGTTTATCTTTTTTCATGATAGTTCCTATAGAAAGTAATAATTAATACGCCAATTGCTGAAAATGCAATTAATGATAAAAATGGAATTGTTATAAAACCAAACCAACTAATATAGCTAGTTGTGCATGATATTCCTTGTGAGCAAGGTGCTGCACTCTCTGGTAATATTTTGTAATAAAGTAAGTTGTGATAGATTGCGATTACCCAACCTGTAAATACTAGAGGTGCTGTAAATCTAAATACATCTTTTTTTAGTGGGAATAATCCGACTAGAAAAATTAGTGACAATGGATACATACAAATACGTTGATACCAACAAAGTACACATGGGGGAAATCCCATGATCTCACTGAAGAATAAACTTCCAAGGGTTGCTATTGTCGCAACTAACCACGAAAAAAATATTAAGTACCAATTCATTACATTCCTTTGATTTACATTATCATGTCTTTATACATAAAATATGTAAATAGAAGAATTGTTAACTTTTGGTAAACTAGGGACCATAATGAAAAGAGCTACACTTATTAAAATCCACTTATATCTATCAGCTATTTTTACACCTTTTATATTACTCATGGCATTTACAGGAACTGCATATCTAATGAATTTCAAAGGTTCTGTAACTGAGAAGGTCGTTGAGACAGTAGAGTCGGAATCGCCTGTGACAGAATCTCTAATTGAAAATGAATTAAAAAGAATTGATCCTGAATATTCATATGAATACACAAAGAAATCACCAAATGGCTTTTTTACGAGACCTACAACAAGAGATTATTATTCTTTTGAAAAGCAAGACAATCAGATCATTGTGAAGAAAGTTACGCCAAGTTTTTTAAGAAAGATTATTGAAATTCATAAAGGCCATGGCCCAGGCTTATTAAAGTTAGTGGAGAAAATACTAGGTGTCGGTCTAATCCTTATTCTTATTTCTGGAGTTTGGCTTGCACTCACAATTAAAAGAGATATGAAAATTACATTGATACTGATGGGGGTTGGCTCAGTAATCCTTGCTATTTTAGCATTGCTTTAATTTCAGCAGGAACAGAATTTACATCACTATTCATTAAAATATGACCACTATCTAAATGCTGGAACTTTGCAAAATCTTTATCGAAGCGAAGTTCTGCATTTTCAAAAACACGGACATTAATTTCGTTTCCATTGATAATTTCTGTTCGACTATCTTTTAATGAAAGATCATAAACATTATTTGGAAGCCTAATATACTTCCAAGTGCCATTATCTAGCTCAACTACACTTGCAACTTCGTTCATATAGTAAGAGATAATTGTAATTTGCTCGGCCATATAAGTCCTTATTTACCCATCATTCCTTGATACATTATGTACCAGACAAAGAGGCTCAGTATGAGTAGACCAAATTTGAAAGCGACGCGCTTTTTGTTAATTTTTTTCATTATCTAATAATATGTATAAAGATAGAAGATGTCTAAAATACTTAAGTTATTGTAATTATTGCTGCATTTAGGGCAAAAAGTGTAAACTAAATAGACAGTATTGTTAAAATTTACAAGAACTCCCAAGAGGCAGGCCTTAGATGACATAATTAACTAAATCATTAAAGAGGTCAGTATGAAGTCTAAATTACTATTGTTTACAGTTTACACACTACTTTCTCAGGTTCCAAGTTATGGGTATAGCTCGAATACAGAAAGGCAAGAGGCGCGAAGAATTAATCGTCAGGTAAATGGACTAGTGAAACTTTTTGAAAAAAAGTATGACATTATTAAGACTGAAAAAGATAGAGAAGAAGCAACAATAATTCTCAAGCATATTATGGGAGACGAAAAAAATATTAAAAATATTGATCGTCGTGCTCTCGCGTATGAGTGGGTTATTGACCTTGCAGATAGAGGTTTAAATACCAATCAAATTCTTAGAATCGTAAAAGCTAATATTTCATCAAATAAATATTTTAATGCAGATGCAGAGGAGAGAGAAGAACTTATTCCTGCAAGGCTAGAGCATCAAGCTGATAGAATTTCTAATCTTTATCTTGGAATTAGGAGAATGAATCAGCGTGTAGATAGTAATGCTGAAACTTTTAAACAACTATATAAAGATATTAAACAATCTCAAAATTCTAATAATGGTCAGATAAGATCTGATCTTGTTAAAGAATTACATAAAAATATGTACATTTATGCTCTAACGAGAAATGAGATTAATACTACTCTTCGAGATGGTTTATTCTTAATCGATGAAATGGGGACAGGGTTCAATGATCGTTTTGTATTAGATGAGAATAGAGAGTCTGTTGAAATTAAAAAAGCTCGCAAATTAAAAGATGCAACTGAAAGATATCATAGGATAACTTTTAATCCTATCTCGAAGGAAGGGCGAATTATAACAAGAGATATTAAAACTTCTCTAGCTGCATCAGTAAACCTTCTTGATTTTTATGAGTTTGCCCTTGGTCAGTTTATGGAAGATAAGCATCTGAGAGATGCAATGCTTCTCGATGTTCCTGGGCACGCTAAATCTCTGCATGCTGACAAGGTCGTTAAAGATGAATTTTATAATTATAATAAATATTTAAATTCGAAAAAAACACAACGTGCAATTGATATTTTTCACGAAGAACAAAGACTACTAGCTAAGGCAAAGATTGAGTGTGAAGAGAATAAGGATGAGCTTGCTTGTTCAAGACTTGGTTCGAAAGAAGAGCAAGAAATGGATAAGAAATTGAACGATGCAATTACTAATTCATTCACATATAAGTATTTAATTGGTGAAAACGAAAGAGAAAAGAGAAAATTTGAGAAAATTCTATGGGGGGAGAAGAGTAGAGATGCCTTAAAGAAATGGTTTTCGAATAGAACTTATGGTTTAAGTAAGACATTTGGTAACTTTGTAGGATCTGACCTTTTTGTGGCAAGAAGAGGAAAGCTTCATGATCTTAAAGAGCGTGATCCAGAGAGATTTGATAAATTAGTTTCTGAAATGAGAGCACTTGATATGCTTGTTGAGAAAACTCCATTTAGAGCAACAGATAAGTTCATTCCTGGTCATTGGGGTCACGTAGCTGTATGGCTTGGAACTAAGGAAGAGCTACAAGAACATAAGTTATGGGTTCAAGAAGACTATGACCTAACTGATGGAAGAAAAGATAACCTTGATACAATCTATGAAACTCAAATGGCTATTAAGATTAAAGGTGATGATGACTATAAAGAGAATATTATTGAAGTCATTGATCATATGATTTTAAAGAAGCCTGAGTTAAGAGCTTTTGCAAAAGCTGATCCGACATATACAAAGAATAATTGGTTTAAGATTATGATCATGAATGGCCATCATATTATTGAAGCGTTGAGACCTGGAGTAGAACTTAATACAATGGAACATTTTCTTGAAATTGATGATATGGCAATTCTAAGACCAAATTACTGCGAAGAAAGATTTAATGATGGAAAATGTTTTACTAAAGAAGAACGTTTGAAATATATGAAAAATGCTCTTAATCAAATTGGTAAAAATTATGACTTTAATTTCGACGCAAATACAGAAGACGTTATTGTTTGCTCAGAGTTAGCTTATATTACATATGATAAAAAAGAGCTGGTTTGGGAAACATCGAAAACGGTTATTGGTGGGCAGTCAATTTCACCAGATCAGGTAGCTCTAAGAGCAACAAAAGCGGATGACTATTTCTATCCAGTAAAGATTTTCTATAATGGTAATGAAGTAGAGCACAAAAGCCTATTTGAGACTCAAAGGGTGTTTAACCTAATTACTAATACTAAGTATGACGAGGTTCAAGAGATCACAGGAATCGACAAAGACTATGACAAAGCTTATATCAGGCCAGAGCTATTCGATTCAGAGTCTGATTATAATAGTTGGTTAAGAGGTCATAACTAATATAAACTGCTCCAGTTAAA